>JAQULN010000001.1 GCA_028718575.1 Candidatus Krumholzibacteriia bacterium
GAATCCCACCAGGCCACGGCTGGGAATATGAAAGAGCAGGCGCGTGCGCCCGTCGCGCTGGTGCATCTCCACGAGGCTGGCCTTGCGCTGGTTGGCATACTCGATGACAGTGCCCGCGTGCGCGTCCGGCACGTCGACGGTCAGTTCCTCGACTGGTTCGGCCTTGCGGCCGTCGAGCGTACGGTAGATCACCTGCGGCTGGCCGACCATGAACTCGTAGCCCTCGCGCCGCATGGTCTCCATCAAGATCGACAGGTGCAGGATCCCGCGGCCGGACACCTTGAAAGTATCGCTGGCGGCGGTGTCTTCCACGCGTAGGGCGACATCGCGTTCGAGTTCCCGCAGCAAGCGCTCGCGCAGCTGGCGGCCGGTGCAGAAGCGGCCGTCGGTGCCGTAACCTGGGCTGTTGTTGGTCAGGAAGCTGAGGCTGAGGGTCGGTTCGTCGACGGCGATCAGCGGCAACGGCTCCGGGCACTCGGGCGCAGCGATCGTATCGCCGATGTCCACGTCCTCAAGCCCCACCACAGCGCAGATATCACCGCACTCGACCGCGGTCGCCGCGCGGCGGCCCAGGTTCTCGAAGGTGTACACCTGCGCGACCCTGGTCTTGACCAGCCGTCCGTCGCGCTTGACCAGCACCACCGGCTGCTGGCTGCGCAGGGTGCCGCGCACGACGCGTCCGATGCCGATGCGGCCCACGTAGCCGCTGTGGTCCATTGCCGCGATCAACATCTGCAGGGGCCCCTCACGGCGGGGCGGCGGCGGGATGTGCCGTACGATCTTCGCCAACAGCGGCTGCAGGTCGATCCGCGGCGCGTCCAGTTCCTCGATCGCCCACCCTTGGCGTCCCGACGCATAGACACCGCGAAAATCGAGCTGCCGATCGTTGGCGCCGAGGTCCACGAAGAGGTCGAAAACCTCGTCGAGGACCTCGTGCGGCCGCGCGCCGGGGCGGTCGACCTTGTTGATCACCACCAGAGGCACCAGATCCAGCTGCAGCGCCTTCTGCAGCACGAACCGGGTCTGCGGCATGGGCCCCTCGAACGCATCCACGAGCAATAACACGCCGTCGGCAAGCTTCAGCACGCGCTCGACCTCGCCGCCGAAATCGGCGTGGCCGGGCGTGTCGATGAGGTTGATGCGGGTGCCCTGATACGTCACCGCAAAGTTCTTGCTGGTGATCGTGATGCCGCGCTCGCGCTCCAGTTCGCCCGAATCGAGGAAGCAGTCGCGGAGGACCTGCCCGGCGCGAAAGACCTGCGACTGGCGCAAGATCTGATCGACCAGGGTCGTCTTGCCGTGGTCCACGTGAGCGATGATGGCGACGTTGCGAATGTCCATGGCGACACCATGATATGCGCGCCGGGCCGCGGGTCAAATAGCCAGCGGTGTTCTGCGGTACCCGATTCGACCTCGCGGTTGCCGCGGCGGGTTTGAGTTGGCTCATGCCTGAAGGATCCGGACAAAAATCGTTGACAAATCCGGCCGGATGCATCCACATTTGTTGTCAACCGACAACAAGGAGGTTGCCATGGACCGCGAACTCGCCGAGGCCCTCGCGCTGTTGGGTCTGAGCGCCGCCGAGGCCGAGATCTACGTGGCGCTATTGCAGCAAGGCACAACCGGGCCGGTCAGCGCCTACAAGCTGGCCCAGACTATGGGCCGCGACCCCGCCAACACGACCAAGGTCTTGAGCGCGATGAGCAAGCGCGGAGCCGTGCGGGTTTCCGGGCGCCGCCCGTGCCTCTACGCCGCTGTCTCACCGGAAGATTTCACCGGCAGGCTGGTAGCCAACGTGCGGGCCAAACAACAACTCGCCGTCCAATTGCTCAGGGAAATAGGCGAACCCACGCGGGACGAGCATGTGCACCCGTTGACATCGCGCGCCGAGGTCATGGACACAGTCCGCCGGCTCCTGGGCGAGGCCGAGCGGGTCGTGCTGCTGGACGCCGCCGGCGAGCTGGTGAACGAACTTGCGGCCGACCTGACCGCGGCTGCAACCGGGCGGGATGCCACGGTGCTGGTCAAGAGCACCGCCACGATGGATATTCCCCGGGTTCAGATCCGGTGCGACCAGCAGGAACTGGCGCCGGCGCGGGCGCCAGGCCCCTGGCTGCGCCTGGCGATCGACGCGACGAGTTGTCTGGAAGCGCTGTTGCATCCGGCGGGCGGCGACGACGTGCTGTTCGGCCAGTGGAGCCGGTGCCCAACCCACGTATTTCTAGTTCACCGCAACCTGGCGACCGAAATGGCCCTGGCGGACTTGCTGGAGTTGCTGCACGGCGGCACCGGCGGCGACCTCGCCCGCCGGCGGACGTCAGAACGCGCGGCGGTCGTCGGCCGCCTGGCGACCTGGCGCGAGCGCTGGCGCGAAGCGGGCTGGCCCGCATACGAACCACTGCGGGACGCGGCAACCGGCGCGCCCTCGGCGACCGGCCCCGAGTCGGCAGCCGAAATGGAAACCGCAGCGGAGGCCGCGGCCGAAGCGCAAGCCGGCGCTGACCCGGACGACTCCCTGCAGTTCATCTACCGCAAGCGCCGCCGTTCGTAGCGGGGGCCCACCACCAGCTTCACGGCCCGCGGGATCACTTCCGCGGCGACCGGCGTGGTGCCCATCATCTCGCCGTCAATCTGCACAGGCAAGGGAGGATCGGCTGTGATGCGCACGCGCTCGGCCTTGAAGTGCTTCATGCGGGGAACGCGGGGGTTGCGCCAGGTAAGCATGCGGAACAGGATCGTGAGAATGTCCCAGAGCGTGCGGCTGGAAATGATCGTGACATCGAGGCGACCATCCTGGGGATCGGTGTCCGGCGTCACACGGAAGTTGAGATCCGGCACGAGCCCGATGTTCGTCAGCAGCACCGTATTCGCCCGCCTGCGCGTGCGCTTGTCGCCCGCCTCGACGGTGACGAACGCGCTCTGCCGGCGGAAGAGGTTGCTGACGGCGGCCCAGACATACGAGCCCAGGCCAAAGAGATTTTTCAGCCTGCGCGAGCTGTCTTTGATGATGTTCGCGGGATAGCCGACCGCAGCCATCAAGATGAAGTGGCGCTCGCTGCTGCTCAGGTAGCCGACGTCGAAATCGTAGACCCGCCCCTGGAAGATGGCCGCCACCGCCGGCCCCGGAAACCACGGCAAGGCAAGGGTCAGCGGAATGACGTTGGCGGTGCCTCCAGCGATGTGGGCGAGCGGCACTTTCTTCTGCGCGCGTACCTGGCCTGTCACGGCCTCCTGCATGGTCCCGTCGCCGCCCATGACGCAGACCAGGTCGAACCCTTCCTCAGCCGCGGCTTCGGACCAGGCGATCACGTCGTCGGCGCCGCTGGACTGGCGGCGGGTGACCTGCAAGCCGCGGCGCGCGAGATCGCGAGCCACCCGGTCGGCATACCGCGGCCCGGCTCCGATACCGGACGCCGGATTGACGATCAGAAGCGCATGCTGGAACTCGGGCATGGCGCTGATTGTACCGATGGCCCGCGCAATAACCAGCAACATTTGGCGAGACTGCGTCCCGGCGACCATCCGACCCGGCGCCGCCGGTCACGCCGGCATCAGCCGGATTATGGCAGCTCGCGATCAAACGTTCCGCGCCAAGAACGAATGCGCAAGCTCTCACCCGGGCCGATTTCCGCCGGCGACAGCTTCTGCTCGTCCGGCTTTTCGATCCAGGCCCCCAACCACTGGTCGCCTTCGTGGGCGGTCACCAACACCAACCTCTCAGCCACGAAATCACGAATGAAATCCAGCGCGCAGCGCCGGAAATCCTCGGTGTCGTCGCGGCCGCTGACGCCGAAGCGCGTATGAAAATTTTCGCCGAAGCCGACCGCGATCTCCCATTCGCTCGTCGTGATGAACAGGCCGTGGCGGCCGTCGCCGACTGGACGTGGAACTTCCACCAGGAGCGCTTCTTTCTCGAAATCCTCGTAGGGATCGAAGCGGGCGAAGGCGAGCCAGTCCGGAAACTCCCGGAAAAGCTGCTGGGCGAAAAGCCGCGAATGATCGTTGAGGCGGGATACGTCGAGCATGCATGCCTCGCAAGGGGAATGAGGCGCCGGTTCTTCTACATACGACAAGACACGCGCGCAGGTTCCCGCACCCGCGCCGGAAATCAAGAAACGAAAAAGCGGTGGATCCGGCCAGCGTCAGTCGGCGTGTTCGATGACCACCGCCACGAAACCGTCCAGCTCGGCGCGTAAATCGGGCTTCTGCACGGACTCGGTCTCGATCTGCCCTCGCGGCAGGATCATGCTGTCGGCCAGATGAAACGCCACGAGCTCGGCGCGGCGCTCGGCCAACGCCAGCGTCTCGGCGGTCGCCACGACCCGCACCGGCGAGTAGGGATGGCGCCGGATCTCGTCGGCGGCGCGTACCAGCCAGTCCGATCCGCGCGCGGTCAAGGCGCTCTCGCGGCGCAAGAACAACTCGCCGCCGGCGATCTCCAAGATGCGGTCGCCCTGGCGGCGATAATCCAGAGCCGGTAGGCGAAAACTCTCCCCCGCGTGATTGTAGGTATTCGTTCCCTTGTCCGTCGTCGTCAAAACATAGCTGTAGGGGTAGCCGACCTGCATGATCTGACCTTGGTCGGTGCGTCCGTCCCACTGCAACATCCGCGGCGGTTTGTCCGAACCGGTGTAGGTGCGGCAGGGACTGCCGCGAAAATCAGTGATCGTCAACTGCCACTGTTGGATCTGGTGGCCTTCGGGCTCCTCGAGATAGAACGTGGCCACCGGCACCGCGGGGAATTCCGGCAGCCACAGGTGCGGCGGTTGCTCGCTGCGCAGCGGTTCGAGGTTGTTCAGGTGCGGCTGCAGGCCCGACACCGGGCTGAGCGCCAGGGCGAGTTCGTCCATCGCCGTGTGCAAGGAATCCACCGTGGCCGCGTCGAGGGTAAGAGCGAAGTCGCTCTTCTCGATGGTCTGCCGTACGCGGTTCTGAGCCTCGACCACCATTTCCGGTAGCGCGGCCCCCGACTGGCCGTCCTGGGTCCATTGCTGTCCCGCCTGCGGTCCCCCCTTGGCTTGGCTGCCCTGGGAATCTTGGGCCGCGGCGCCGGCGCACAGAGCCGCCAGCAGCATGAGCATCGTCAAGGAGCGGTTCAACATGGCAGTCCTCACCTAGTGCAAACGGAAAACGATGGTGATGATACCCCACTGTTCGAGGCTCCCCTGGTCGGCCGCCAAAGGAGCAAAGCGAAACTGGCGAATCGCAGCGAGCGCGGCCTGGTTGAGATCACGGTGAACCGAGGTCTGCTCCAGGAACACGTTGTCCTTGACACGGCCGTCCGGCAGCACGGTGAAGCGTACGGCAACGACGCCCTCCCAGCCTTCGCGGCGCGCGCGTTCGCTGTAGACCGGCGGCACGCTCGTCAGAATCTTGCGCCCGGCGATCTGGCCGGAGATGGTCATGCCGACGCCCTGGCCGCCTTCGAGCCGCGCCTCGGCGACCTTGGGCGCTGGTTCGGCGGCTGCCGCCGCCGCCGCAGCGGACGCCACGATGTCACGGCTGGCCGGGACTTCGGCGATGCGGCCGCGGCGCTCGGACAGACCGCCGCCGCCGCCGCCCCCGCTACCGTAGTCCAGGATGGTCTTGCGGCCGCCCTTGACGCTGCCGCCGCCGCCCTCCGGCACGGTCGCGTCCAGGATGCCGGTCGGCGAACCGCTGCCGCGGGCCGTGCCGGCCGGCGCCAGACCGCCCGCGGGCGGGTTATAGCCGCCGGCGGCCGGGGTGCGTGCGCTCAGATTGCCGCCGCCGAGGGAAGGCGCCGCCTCGGCGATGGCACCGCCTCTGGGCCGGCTCGCGCCGGCCGCGGCGACGGTGGGTTCGTTGCCCACCGGCGCCCGCCCGCCGCGGTCCTGCAGACCGGTGTTGGCGGGCTTCATCGTCTGTCGCGCGGGCGGGGCCGCCGGTCGCGGCGTCTTGTCGTTGCTCGCCTCGAGCTGGCCCGCCAACGCGCGCTCCAGGCGCTCGGTGTCGACCACCTGCCGGACGGGCGCCGGCGCGGTCCGCGCTTCGAGCGTCGCCGCGGCAACAGCCAGTTCCCTTGGCGGCGCAGCGACCGTAGGCGCCAGCGCGGGCACGTCGGCGGCCGCCAACTGCGGGCGCTCGGCCGGCAGTTGGGGCGGCGGCGCCATTTGCGGCGCCGGTGCAAGCCGCGGTTCCAGCTTGTCGGGTTCAGGCAGCGTCTTCGGCTGCGGGGCGATGTCCGGCGCCGCGGGCTTGGCCTTGTTGACCGCGCTGTCGGTCGTGATGCCGGGGCCCGGCGGGCCGGGCGCCAGCTTGCGCGACGGCAGCTCCTTCAACTTGACCTTTTCGGCAACGTCCTCGCCGTAGCGCGCCTCGATATAGGCGATGTGGGTCAGCTCATAGTCTGCGAGCTTTTCCAGCGCGGCGCGACCGACGAGCAAGGTCAGCAGCAAGAGCAGCAGGGCGTGCACCACGATGCTGGCCAGGAACGATCCGCCGGTTTGGGCGGACCGGTCGATCGCTTGCTGCATCATCGCTGATTCTCCCGGGGGCGGGTCGCCAGGGCGATGCGCGGCGCGCCGGCCGCGTCGATCACCGCGATCAACGCCTCGACTTCGCGATACGGCAGGCCCTGATCGGCTTTGACCACGGCGACGCCGTGGGGCAGCATTCGGAACATCTCGTCCAGGATCGCGGGGAGTTCTTCCAGGGCCAACACCGTCTCGGCGACCACGATGCGCCGATCGCTGGTGTAGAGGATCTCGATGTTGTCGGTGTCATCGGCCTGGCTGGCGGTGGCCTCGGGCAAGTCCACGTCGATCTCCTCGCCCGTCAGAAACGGAGCGATCATCATCAGGGTCAGCACGACGACCAGCGAGACGTTGATCACCGGCACGACGTTGATCTTGCAGTCCACGGTCAACATTTGCCTGCGTCGCGCCACGTCTAGCCCCCGATGCGGTTGAGCAGAGCCAGGCTCTCGGCTCCGCTGGCCTTGGCGATGTCCAGGGCGGTCACCACGCGGCCCAGAATGACCTGGTCTTCAGGCACGATGACCACGGTGCGATCCTGGCGGCCGGCGAGTTCGCGGGTCATCGCCTCGGCCAGGCCTTCATCGGACAAGAGCTTGCCATTGAGCTTGAGGCCGGCCTCGGTAACGGCGATGGTCAACAGATCGTCGTCGAGTTTGTCGGTCGGCTGGACCTGCGGACTCTCGCCGCCAGTTTCCGCTTGGTTGACGTCGAAGCCGCTCCACATCAGGGCCGGCATGGTGATCAAGAAGACCACGATCAACGTGGTCGTCACGTCGGCCAGCGGCGTAATGTTGGCCTCGTTCAAGCCTTCTGAACGGTTCTTGCGTTGCTTGCGCGCCATGGCCTTCCCCTAGCCGGCGACGCCGACGGGCTGCGGTTGCTCGGTCGTCGCGCGTTGCCCCGCCGGTTGGTCGGCGGACGCGCGGCGCCGCACGTACTGGCTGGTCAGCGCAAGCCACACCTCGCGGGCGTCCTCGAGCTGGGCGATGCGGGCGCGGATGCGGCGCACGAACACGTTGTAGAAGACGGTGGCCACGACTGCGACCACGATGCCGGCCGCGGTGGTCAACAGCGCCTCGGAAACGCCCATCGCCACCACGGCGCCGCCGCCGGAGCCCGTGCGGGCGATGTCGGCGAAGGCGCGGATGATGCCCACCACGGTCCCGAAAAGGCCGAGCAAGGGCGCGATCGTGGCCATGGTGCCCAGCACGCCGAGATTGCGCTCCATCTCCACCTGCTCGAGCTCGATGGCCGTGTCCAGCCGCTGCACCTGTTCCGCCGCCGTGCGGTTCATGCTGACGACGCCCTGGGTCATCAGGCGCGCGACCGGCGTGTTCTGGCGCTGGCAGAACTCCAGGGCGGCGCGCGGGTTGCCGGCCTTCAGGAAGTTCGCCAGTTCCGCCATGAACCGGCGCACGTCCGAGCGCGAGCTGCAGAAGTACAGCAACCGTTCGACGCTGAAACCGACGGTGATGATGGAACAGACCAGCAGCACCAACATCGTGGGCGAGGTCTGGAAAACCTGGATGACGGACATGTCGCCGAACATGGGCTGTGCACCTTCCTGCTAGGAACTCCGCGGCTGCGAATTGCACGGAGTCGGTCTTGCAAATCGCTCCACCGGTTGCGGCGGCGAGCCGCCGAGGCACCGCTGGTGCTCGTAGTCCCTTACCGTTGCTCCATCAGGCAAGGAGCATGCCACGCGCTGGGCCGAATCAGCCGCCGGCAATCACGCCGGCCGCCTGGATGGCGGCGATACGCTGCTCGGCCAGGGTCCGCCACTCGGGCTTGCCGCCGGCCGCGATGATGCTGCGGTACGCGTCGACGGCTTTCTGCCAGTCGCCGCGTTCTTCGGCGATGCGGCCGATCTCCGCGAGCGCCGCGATGCGGAACGGATCGGCGCCGCCGCCGGCCGCGGCCGCCGCGAAGCGCGCCAACGCCGCGTCGACGTCGCCGGCCTTGACCAGGCATTCACCCTGCCGGAAGCGGATCTCCAGGAGCGGCGCCCCGGCCACCGCGGCCGCCTTTTCGTAGCTGCTGACCGCGCGCTGCCAGTCGCCCAGTTCCTCTTGATACAGGGCCGCGATCTGCAGCCAGATGCCTCGTGCGTTCTCGTGGTCGGGATAGTCGGCGGCGAACCGCTCCAGACTGCCGATGGCGGCGTGCCACTGCTCCTGCTCCTGGTAGCTGATGGCAGCATTGTAAGCCGCCAGCGGGGCGTACTCCCCGCCCGGGAACAGATCGGTCAGCGTCTCATAGGCCGCCGCGGACTCGTCGTACCGCTCGAGCT
The DNA here is from genome assembly GCA_028718575.1 of Candidatus Krumholzibacteriia bacterium. GTDB lineage: Bacteria > Krumholzibacteriota > Krumholzibacteriia > LZORAL124-64-63 > LZORAL124-64-63 > Glo-17. Next base: position 8,788 of record JAQULN010000001.1, read on the forward strand.
TGAACAGGACGGTGGCCGCGCGCAAATGCGCCAGTTCGGCCAGCTCGTGGCGCGGATACGTAGTCGTGAAGTTGCTGAAGCCGGCCAGGGCCTGCAACTGCGACTCGGCCCGATAATAGCTTTCAGCCAGATAGAACAGCGCGCCGGGCGCCGACTCGCTCGTCGGGTAGTCCAGCGTAACGCGTTCGAACGCCTCGGCGGCCTGACGGAACTGCCCGTTCGCGAAAGCTTCCTGACCCTTGTTCCAGTAGATGTCGGCCGCCAGCGCGCTGTCGGGACGGCGCTGCAGGTATTCGGTCATGTCGCGGCCGCTGCGGTAGAAGCAGCTCTGGATGCCGAGTTCGGCGTCGTCGACGCGCGGGTCGCCGGGGAACTTCTCGGCGAAGGCCTGGAACCGCGCGATGGCCAGATCGTCCTGGCCCAGGTTGTAGGAGCAGTTCGCCAGGCCGAACGCTGCGTCGGCGGCATGCTCGCCGGTGGCGAATTGGGCCTGCAGGCGGCTGTAGCTGCGGTCGGCCGCCTCGAAGCGGCCGAGCCCGAACTGCGTGTCGGCGATGCGATAGAGCGCCGTGGCGGCTTCCGGCGCTTGCGGGAAGCGGGTCAGCAGCGTGTTCCAGGCTTCCAGCGCCTGCTCGTAGTACTGCAACCGGTAGAAGCAGTCGCCCTGGTTGGCCAGCGCCGTCGGCGCCGCAGCGTCGTCGGGGTTCTTGGCCAGGAAATCGGTGAACTGCCGCAGCGCGTCCTCGTAACGATGCTGGTTGAAGAAGATCGATCCGACGGCCAGGCTGTTGGTGCCCTTCTCGCTTTCGGCGTTGGCCAGCACCCGCAGGAAGCGGTCTTGCTCGGCCAAGGCGTCTTCGTACTGGCCGGCGCGGCTGAGCGCGGCCACCAATCCTTGCAAGGACGGCGCCGCGACGTTGCTGCGCGGATAGCCGGTCAAGACCAGGCGGTACATGCCAGCCGCCTCGCGGTAGAGACCCTGGCTGAAATACGCTTCACCGAGATGGTAGTAGGTTCGCCCGCGCCAGTGGCTCGGTGTCGGCAAGAGCTTGCTCGCAATGTAGTTGTAGTTGGTCAACAACCGATCCAACTGTTCCGTGCGCAGGTACGCCAGCGTGGACAGGAAGAGGGCCCGCTCGGCGACGTCGGTGTTGACGTGCTTGTCGGTCACGTTCTGGAAGGCGAGGATCGCCTGCTTGTATTCTGCGTGCTGGAAGTGGCTGAAACCCTTCAGCACGCGCACGCGCGGCGCCAGCGGATCGCCCGGATATCGTTTCAAGAACTCATCGGCCAGGACGATGGCCTGACCGTGGTTGCTCTCCTGCGCGTACGTGTAGACTACCTTGTGCATGGCCGCGCTGGCCACGGTGCTGGCGGGGAAACGGCGAATCACATCGGTCCAGGCGAAGATCGCCTCGCTGGGACGCCCCATTTGCAGGCAGCAGTTGCCGATCAGGTACTGCGCGTAGGCGACGACCTTGGCGTCCGGGAAGCCGTCGACGATCTGCTGGAGCTGGCGCATGGATTCGTCGTAGCGCTGTTCGCGATACGTCACGCACGCAATCTTGTAGCGGGCATTCGGCACGAACGGACTGTTCGGGAATGTGTCCAGGAAATCGCGATAGCTGCGCACCGCCACGTCGTTCTGGCCGGACCGGTAGAACGCCTCGGCGATGCTGTAGGCGACGTCGTCGGCCAGTGCGCTCTCGGGGTACTTGCGCAGGATCTGCCGGTAGCGCTGGATGGCCAGGATGTACTGGCCCGTCTCCTCCAATGTGCGGCCAAGGAAGTAGAGGCCGCGATCGCTGGGCACCTGCTCGAAATAGTTGCGCGCTTCATCGAAACGCTGGTCGTGGAACGCGAACAGACCGAGCGCGAACTTGACCTCCGGCAGATCGCCGTAGCCCGGCCGCCGCTCGAGCAGCTCGCGGTAGGCGCCTTCCAGCCGCAGCCAGTTGCCTTGCACGATGTAGGCCTGGCCCAGTTGGTAGAGCCCCTCGGCGAGCAGGAAGGTGTCCTGGTAGCGGGTCACCAGTCGGTTGTACTTTTCGACGGCTTCGTCGAACCGGCCGAGATTGAACAGGCACTCCCCTTCGCGCAACAAGACAGAAGCCTCGAGATACTTGTCGCGCCCCCGGGCCCCGCGCACGGCAGCGTACTCGCGTAACGCGCCGGCCCAGTCGCCAGCGGCCGCGTAACACTCGCCGAGCATGAACTGCGCGGCCGCGACTCGATCGCTGCGGCCGTAAGACTGCACGAACAATCGGTACTGCTGCATCGCGGCCGATTTGTCGGCGCCCTCGGCGTACGCCTTGCCGGCCGCCTGCCAGAGCAGATCCTCCGGCGGCACGAGCGACCGTTCGGCGGCCTGGCTTGCGGCGGCCAAGCCGAGGCTCACCACGAGAACGCCGATCAGGAGCAGGCTGGCAACGTTGGACTTCATCGGAGACTCCCCTCGGCAGCGCCCGCCGCGCTGCCGCCAATTTCCAGGCGGATCGGCGTCCGGGTGCGCTCCCGGAACCCCATCACCTCGACCTGGCTCTGGTAATCCCAAACCTGACCCAGCGCGTCGACGATCTGGACGCGCGCCGTGTAGACGCCGTCGTCGACCAACCGGCCGTCGGTGTCTTCGCCGTTCCAGGTCACTTCCGCCGGCGGCGCGCCGGAGCCTTCAAGGCGCCGGACCTCGCGGTCCTCGCTGTCGCGGACCACGACTTGCCAGCGATCGATCGCGCCGCGGACGGCCGTCCGGATGCCGAACGTCACCGTGCGGTCGCTGCCGGAGGGACTGAACAGTGCGCGGTCGCGATCCAGCTTCACGCCGTACGGCACGCCGAAGCGCAGGGTGGCCGACACCACGTTCTGGCTGCCCAAATCCGTGTTGACGTAGGCGTAGTCGAACTGCCAGTTCTCCCAGCGGAAGCCGGCGCCGGTCGCCCACTGCTCTCTCTCGCCGTCATAACCCGCGCGCAACGCGACCTGGCGGTGCGGCCAGGTCTCCAAGCCGAAATGGTAGCCGGGGTCCATCCAGCGCGTACGCACCAGATCGGCGGTCATCTCCAGGCGGCCCTGGAAGAAGTTCAGGGCGATGCCGGCGCGCAGACTGTGCGGCAGCTCCTCCTCTGCTTCGATCAACGTGAGCTTCGGCGCCAGCGCGTTCTGCACCGAAACGCCGAGCCCCAAGGCCTGATGCGGCCGGTAGTGCGCGCCCAGATCCAGGCCGGTGCCGGAGCCGCTCGCCCCGGCAATCGACTGCCGGACGTTCTTGACGGCCAGGCCCAGCGACAGCCGCCCCAGCGGACGGGCCCACGCAAACGAGTGGATGCTCTCGCGCTGGCTGAACGTCGCGTCGAGGTCCTCGTAGAGCGTCGCGCTTTCGAACTCGCCGCTCGAGGTGTAGGTGCCGCTGAGAGCGAAGGTCCCCCAACGCTCGGTCGGCAGACCCAGGGTCATGAATCCGTAGTGCGTATCCATGCCGAGGCTGGCGCCCATGGCCGTCAGTTCCATGGTGCGCAGCGACGCGTAGCCGGCGGGGTTCCAGTAGCTGGTGGCGGCGTCGTCGACCAGACCGCCGACGGCGTTGCCGAGACCCAGGCTGCGCGCGCTGGCGCCGAAGCGCAGGTAGCCGCCGGCGACGCCGCCGTCGTGTCCGGCCGTGGCCGCGCCGGCCAGAGCCAGGCACGCCGCCGTCGCCAGCAGCCGTCGCAGCGAAAGAGTGCTCCCGAGGGTGTTCATCGTGCCTCCGCTTGCGGTGCGCATCACTTCACCACCGCGATCTTGCGGCGCAGATCGAAGCCGCTGCCTTGGATGCGACAGACGTAGCCGCCGTTGCCGACCAGCCGGTTCTTACCGTTGCGGCCGTCCCAGACGTACTGCGCAGTCGTCCCGCCGGTCACTTGCATGCGGTCCTGGAAGACGATCGCGCCGTAGAGGTCGTAGATCGTGATGTTGACGGGTCCGCTCGAGACGGCCTGGAAGAGGATCACCGTCGACTCGCTCCCGGCCCGGAACGGATTGGGGCGGTTGGTGATCTCGCGATCGGTCGTCAGCCCCGTCGCCGTGTAGAGCACGACCGTCTTGACGGCCTCGCGCACGCCGCCGGTTTCTTCGGCGAAGAAGCGCAGGGTGTGCACGCCCGGCGCAGCATAGGCAGCGCCGAGTTCGGCCAGGGTGAACGACCCGGCGTAGAGGTTGCCGGGAAGCGGGGTGTCGGTGATGTCCACGTCGAACCAGACGCCCTGCACCGGCTCGGGGCCTGCCACGACCGAAACCAGGGAGATCGCCGTCGTCGGCAGCACGTAGTAGCCGTCGCCGTACGGCGCCGCCTCAGGCAAGAACCGCGGCGTGGTGATCGGCGGACCGAGCAGTTCGATCGCCAGCAAGGCGGACATCGCGTCGCCCGCCGCGGCCTGGATCAGCAGGTCCTGGGAACCGTGAGCATTGACGTACAGGTCGCAGGTGGCTTGGCCGTTGACGTCGGCGATCAACTCGGCGCTGGCCGCGCGCAGCGAGCCGAGCCCGGCGTCGCCCGCCAGCAGGAACACCGACAGCGGCGTGCCGGCCACCACGTTGCCCGAGGCGTCGGAGGCCCGCACGCGCAGGTAGATCCGGTCGCCCGGCCGCAACGGCCGCAACAGCGGCTGCCCGGGCACGGCCTCCGCTTCCAGGATGCAGATCGAGACCGGCGCCGGCCGGACGACGATCACCGAGCTGAAGAACTGCTCGCCGGTCGCGTCGCTGACCTTGATGTAGATGGACTCGGCGCGGTCGTAGCTCTGGAAGGGGATCTCGCACACGCCGCTATTGGTCGTACCCACGGTATCGGCCAGGACGCCGGCCGGCGTGAGCGCGGGATCGGGCCGCGGCGCGTTGCCGCTGTAAGCGGTCAGGATGAACGAGCGGTCGTCGCTCGTGACGATCTGACCGGTGACGATGTCCACGCGGCGCACGCGCATGGCGAACGGAACGCCGGCGATCGCCGTGTCGGGCACGTCCACCGCGTAACGCACTCCCTCGGGCACCACGGTGAGCACGTCGCTGTAGGACGTGCGGCCGCGGCTGTCGCGCACGCGGATGACGAGGCTCTCGCTCGCCGGATAGTACTGGCCGCCGATGACCGCCTCGCCGGCGACCAGCGTGCCGCTGGTGATGCCCAGAACCGACGTCGCAGCGCTGCGATCCGGCTTGAGCGCCGTCATCTCGAACTGGCCGCCCGCCTGGATCCGCTCGCCGGTCTCCGGGTTCACCAGTCGCACGGTCAGGGTGAAGGTGGCCGGCGGTCCCGCGGTCACGACCGGCGGCGTCGGCAGAATGATCCGGTACTCCGCCTCGTTGACCGGGATGTCCACGCGGCCGGAACTGACCGTCGGGTGGTCAGGATCGGTGGCGAACACGCCGATCAGACCGGGATTGCCGAGCACGATGCGCATGTCGCGGCTGCCGCCGATGAACGGCGCGTCCAGATCGTCGGCATCCACCAGATCGAGTTGGCCGCCGTCGCTCGCCAGTTGGATCCTGCCGTCGTTGATCGTGCGCACCAGATTCCAGAACTGGTCGACGGCGCGCACGGTCAAGGTGAACGGCACCTCGGCCTGCTGCGTCAGGGGCGCGCCCGCCTTGCCGGAGCCGCTCAGGCTGCCGGGAGCGGGCGTCTCGCCGGGCGCCACGATCTGGATGCGCTTGAAGCCGTCGGCGACAAGCCGGCAGGTGTTGCTGACCCCGACAATGCCCTGGTCGTCGGCGACCTGGACGAAGATGTCCTCGGCGCGGCTATACGCCTGATTGATCAAACGGTAGCCGCTCTCCAGCATACCTTGAGCGACCTCGAGATGCCCCTGGCCGGGCAAACCGGTCTGGGCGCTCATGACCTGGATGTCGAAGAGCCGATCTTGCGTGGTGACACGCAGGCCCGTGTTGCTGTCGATCAGCTCGACCGTCAGCGGGAACGTGGTCGGCGGCCCGACGACCGCCGTGTCCGGCAGCGTGACGGCGTAATAGAGGCCGCCGGACTGCATGACGATCACCGTGCTGAACGCTTCGCGGCCGTAGTCGTCGTCGACGCGGATAATGATGTCCTCGACCGTGCTGTAGCTTTGCGCATTCAGCACGCAGACGCCGCCGATCAACTGGGCCTCGGCAATGCCCAACACGCCGTTGGCCGCGCCTTGATTCGGCAGCAGCGGCGTCAACCGGAAGCGGTTGCTCGCCGTCGGCACGACGTTGCCCGACACCGGATCGATCAACCGCACCGTGATCTGGAATCCCGGCACCGGCCCGGTCGAGGCGACCGCCGGCACGGTGATCTGGTACGCGTACGGCGGATCGACCGGAATCAGCGTTGTCTGCGCTGGCTTATTGAGATCCTGCTCGTCGTAGATGGTCACGCCGACAATGCCCTCGTCGGTCAAGAAACCGTTGAACGTGCGGCGGCCGTTGATGAACGGCACGAAGTTCTGATCCGGGTTGCCGGGATTGCTGAACGAACCGTCGCTGGCGACCAGGCGCAGGTTGCCCCCGCTGGTGGTGTCGGCCAGGTTCCAGTACTGGTCGACCGCGCGCGCGGTCATCGGGAAGACCTCGCCCGAGCGCTGCGTGAGCGACGCGCCGCTCTTGCCCGTTGCCTCGTATGCCGGGATGCCGGGTTCTACGACCTCGCCGGGCGCCACGATCTGCAGCCGCTTATAGCCGTCGGCCGCGAGCGTAAAGACCGGGCTGGCGCCGTCGAGACCCGTCGAGTCGAGCACCGTGACGTAGATGTTCTCGGCGCGCGTGTAGCTCTGCTGGAAGGTCACCCGGCCCTCGTTCAGGCGCTGGTCGGTCACGCCGACCACGCCCTGGCCGGGGCCACCGGCGGCCGCGTTGATGCCCACGGCGATCCGCCGGTCCTCGCGGATGATGGTCTGGGTGTCGACGTCGCGCAGGCGCACGGTCACCGGGAACGTGGCCGGCGGGCCCACGCGCAACGTCTGCGAAGCGTCGACCGTCACCACGTACTCGAGCCCGTTCGGCACCATGTGAATGGTGGAGCTGTAGCTCTGGCGGCCCGAGACGTCGGTGATGCGCAGGACGATGTCCTCGACCGTGTTGTAGGCCTGGTTCGCGATCGTCACGGTGCCGGCGGCAAGTTGCGCGGTGGTCACGAGCGGCGTGCTGCTGGCCGGCTCGAGATTGGCCTTCAGAGCGCTGATGGTCACCCAGTTGTTGGCGGCCGGCAGCGGATCGCCGTTCTCGTCCACGAGGCTGATCGTCATCGCGAAGGTGCTCGGCGGCCCGACGGCCGCCGTGGCCGGTGTCTCGATGCGGTAGGTCGCCCCCTGTTCGACGGCCAGGATGACCGATTGGCCGGTGATGTCGGTATGATCGAGCGCCGACGCCGTGAGCGTCACGTAACCGGGGTTGATCAAGAACACCGGCATGATGATCTCGCCGTCGACCAGCGGCTGATCGTTGTTCAGCGGGTTGGTCGGGCTGAGCGAGCCGTCGTCGCTGGCCAGATGCACGCGTTCGGTCGCGCTGGTCACGAGGTTCCAGAACTGGTCCGTCCCGCGGATGCGCGCGTCGAATTCGAGGCTGGCGGTCTGCGGCGTCGGCGTGCCGGTCTTGCCATCGGGCTCGGGACCGCCCGGCTGCGGCGTCTCGCCGGGCAACAGCAGCATCAACCGGACGAACTGGCCGGCGGTCACGCCGACGGTCGAGGTGTCGTTGACGGCGGGCTGGATCAAGTCGGCGGCGGTCAAGTGATGAGTTGCCGCGGTCTTGAAGTAGAGGTCGAAGAGGCCGGAACCGTCGATGCCCAGCGCCTGGTCGTTGGCCGAGATCATCTGGAAGAACTGGCTGCTCGCGAAGTGCACCTGCGGGCGCGCCGGCACCTGGTTGTACCACGCGTCGGTCGCGAAAACCTGCGCCTGCACGGGCTCGCCGGCTTGCACCGGCAGCGGCGTGCCGACCTTGCCGGGCGGGATGCCCGGGGTGCTGGTCTCGCCGGGCAGCAGCAGCAGCAGGTCAGCGTAGTCCTGCGCGTCGGCGAAGACGTTGAAGGTGTTGCTGCTGTCGGTCAGGGCGTAGGTTTCCTCCCGCACGAAGAGGCGCACGTCCTGGCCGGTGCGGGTGATCTGGATCGGCCCGCGCCAGGCACCCTGGAAGCTGCCGCTGCCCATGCCCTGGCCGAGGTTAACGCTGGTCGGCGACAAGATGCCGGTGCCATGGCTGACGAAGAGCGTGACATCGGTGGCGTAGTCGTCGATATGGTTGCCGAAGATGTCGCGGGCGATCACGGTGACGTTGGGCAGCCAGGAGCCGGCGCGGTGATCGGGCAACGAACTCAGCACGTCGTTCGGCGTCGGATTCGAGCGGTTGTTGATGCCGATATCGAAGTGATCGATCAAGCCGGCCTTGACCGGGATGGTGGTGAACGCCGAGCGGCCGGTCGCCTGATCGGTCACCACGATCGTCTGCCGGTTGGGGTCGGCCAGCGTCACCAGCGCCACCTGGAAATCGCCGAGGTTGTCGTTGAGCTGCTGCGGGTTGGCCGGCAACTGGGCCGCCGGGTCGCTACTGGAGAAGTGGATGGTCATCGGCAGCGCGGGCGAGCTGTCGCTGATGGGGTTCCAGTACTGATCGGTCGCGTAGACCCGCGTGTTGAACGGCACGCCGGCGTCCTGCGTCGCAGGCTGACCGAGCTTGCCGTCGTCCTCGATCGAGTCGAAGATGCCCGGCGCCAAGGTCTCGCCGGGAGCCCGCACCACGAGCCGTTGCCAGGCCGCGGGCGACACCCCGACCGGGCTCGAGAGGCTCGCCTCGAGGCCGCTGCTCTGCGCCCGCAGCACCTGGGCACTGGTGGCGGTGCGGAAGACGACGCGGATTTCCGTCGGGTTGCTGATCTGCACGATGTTGCCCGGGTAGTCGGGCAACTGGAAATAGCCGGTGGGGCAGCTCAGGGTGACGTTGCGGTTGCCCGGCGCCAGGTTGTTGTAGCGGTCGACCGGCCGCAAGGTGACCGGCGTGATGATCTGACCGGCCGTCACCGGATTGGGCGTGCCGAGATTGCCGCTGAAATCGGGGTCGTTCAGACCGTTGACCCAGGTCTCGCCGGGGAACGTCATCAAGATCTTCTCACAGGGGCCGTTGGTCACCTGGAACGCCGGCGACGCGCGCACGATGCCGCTGTCGACGATGATGTAGGCTGAGAAGCCGCGTTTGGTGACCTGCACGAGCGCGTCGAGCTGACCGTTCACGAACGTGCTATTGCTCGTCAGGAGGTAATCGGCGCTCTCGTCGGTGGAGCCGATGCGGGCGCGCAGCGAGACCTGGCCGTTCAACGGGAAGACGTTGCCGTTGGCGTCGCGGGCGATGATGCGGATGTTGAACGGAATCGTGGTGACCTGCAGATCGGACGGGTTCCAGACGCCGGTGTCGAACTCGAAGTCCGCCAGGCCCTCGGGGTTGATGACGACGTCGCTGCGGCTCGTCGCGGTGACGGCGCCGCTGGCGGTCGTCGTGACTCGGGTCGTACCGGCGCGGATCAGGCGCAGGTTGTAGCTGGTCTCCGGGTTACCGCCCATGACGGCGGTCGCCGGCAGGACCACGCCGGGATCGGGGTCGTCGCAGCTCCAGGCGATGGTCGGGTACGGACCCGCCATCACCGGGTTCCAGTGTTGGTCGATAGCGTAGACGCTCACTCCGTCGAAGGTGGCGCCGGAGGTCTGGCTGTTGGGCGTGCCGGATTTGCCGGGGCTGACGCCCGGCGTCAGTTGCTCGCCGGCCAGCAGCAACATGATCGACGCCAGCGGCCCGGGCAAAAGCGGCGCCACGGCCGCTTGCCCCTGGGCCGGCTGGGTCTGGCCCTGGTAGACGACCGTGCCGTCCACGGTCAGCACGTTCTCGCGCGTGACCGGATCGGTGCCCCAGAACGTGACCGACAGGCTGACCACGCCTTCGAAGAACGAGGTGCCGGCCACGGTGATGGTCGGACCGGTGGAGAAATGCCCGACGGCGGCTGACAGCACCACGTTGTCGCGGAAGTTGAGCACCGTGCCGCCGCCGCTGTCGAGCGCGGTCAACGTCACGGTGATCGGCGTATCGACGTACTTGGTGCCGGAAGGCACGGCGACGGTGAAGCGGTCCACCGGGTCGTAGCTATCGATCAGGACCTCGGCCGCCGGCACGGAGGGGTCGTCGGCGTCGGCCACGCGCAGGCGCACGGGTCGGCCCGCCGCCAGGAACCGCAGGCCGTCGAACTGGCGCTCGCCGTTTTGCAGATAGGCGCTCCCGGGCAGATCGGCGGCCACGTCCGGCGACGAGAGAACGGCGTTGATGAAGTCGGCAGCGGTGTCGGTGGTGCCGTCGGCGTTGACCGCACGGACATGCACACTGAACGTCAAGCCCCGCGTCACCGCAGGACGGCCCTGCACGATATGAGGATTGACGACGGTGATCTCCAGGTGATCAAACGCCGCCGCGACGCCGGCGAGACCGCACAGCAGAGCCCCCACCAGAGCCGACCGCAGAATCCAGGTGCGTTGCTTCATCGCTGTCCTCTGCCTCGTGTCCGTTGCTAATTGCACTGGCGCCCGAGCGGGCTGCTGGCAAGCTGCCCGTCCCGCTGCCGGATTCGTCTCGATTGGCGGCACTTCGACACGCTGTAGCACGCCACGACCATCGCGGATCAAGAGATATGCCACGCCTCTGGTCCTTTCGCCGCGCCGCCCGCGCCGAATGGACGCCCGGCGCAACGCCGGCCGCGACAGCGGACCCGGCCGCGGCGTCGGCGCCCTGTCCAGCGGAATGCATGCGGGGAATCTCGCGGCCTCTCGCGCGGCGACTCACGCGGAGACCGGCTCGGCGTCGGAGCTGCGCCGCGAAAGGAGCCGGCGCTGCTGAGCCATCACGTACTGGCGGATCAACTGCGTCCCGTGGCGGTCGCCCGGCCCTTCGGTCAGGAACTCCAGGCCGAGATCAGTCTGGTAGCGGCCGCGGGGACGTGACGTGACCAGCACGCGGCGCACGGCCCCCGTGAGTTCCACTGGCTGGGGCAACTCCTCGCCGGACAGCCACATGCGCACCCGGCTGTCTTGGGTCAGCTCCGCCGGGGGCTCGCCGGTCAAGGTCACGGCGAGACCGGAGAAGCTCAGGTCCACGACTTCGGCATCGACGGTCTGGGCCGGCGCCGTCACGATCGCACAGCTCGGGTCGCGCAGTTGTTCCTCGTCGCTCGCCGGCGGCGGCAACACCGCGAGCCGCGCCACGATCGGCTTCTCGGGTTGGACGCGGAAATAGCGGCGGCGTTGATCCAGGTGAAAACGCTCCGGCAGATCGCAGAGCACGCACGGCAGATCGCCCACGCCCTCCAGCGGCAACGCCACTTGCCCGCGGCACCGCGTCCGGAAGCGGAAGACCCGGCCGGCGGCGCCGAACGACCCCTCGAGTTCGATCTCGCCGGCGAGCTTGCTGAGCGCCGCCTTGGCGAAATCGACGCTGATCGCCAGCAGCAAGCGGTCGTTCTGCTTGACCTGTTGCACGATCACGCCGCAGCCGCGCTCGACTTCGTCGTCGCCGACGGGCACGAGCAGTTCGATGTCGTGTTCGAAGCGCGTGAGATAACTGCCGACCCGGTTCAGCGCGACGGGGCTATCGACGCACTCGAGCCGCGCCAGGTCGCGCGGCAGCAATTGGGCCGCCAGGTCGTCCTCCCAGCCGGACTGGCGTTGCGACTCGTATTCCCCGCGCGACGCGACATCGGCCATCAGATAGAGGTTGCCGGCGCGCGTCTGCTGCCGCAGGATGAAGCTGCGCAGGCCTCGCAGCGCCCGCGGGCGGCCGTCCGGTGGGACGATCTCCCAGGCGCCGATGGGTCGCTTGGCCGGCACCCTGGCGACCAGGGCCTTTTTGAATTCCTCGAGCAGGACCTCGTGCCGGGCGGGATCACGCAGCGCCTTGGCCAGCGGCTGCGAGATGCCGACGTAGATCTGGTGGATGGGGCTGTTGGCCACGGTGACGCGCGCGAGGTAGGGCATCGCGAACGACCACTCCCGCACCTGGCTGACTTGGGTGCGGACCTCGAGCCCGGAGCCGAAGGTCTCTAATGCGTGGCGGCCGGCTTGACCGATGGCGGTCAGAGTCTCGCGAATCATCCCATCCCTTCCCGGTGGACTTCGACGGATTTCGTATCGGCCGCAACGTCCAGGGCTTGACCCGGATTATTCCCGCAGGGCCGGCTGCGCATGGACCGATGCATACACCGAGGCGAGGTTGATTCGACATGGCGGCACGTTCTCGTTCCCGCAGCGATCTGCACGCCGGCGACCCTGCGCCGCTCGGCGCCACGCCGAACCCCGGCGGCGTGAATTTCTCGCTTTACGCCCCCCACGCGGAATCGGTCGAGCTGCTATTGTTTGACGACGTCGCGGCCGACACGCCGGCGCGCACCCTCCAACTCGACAAAACGGACCATCGGACGGCTGGCTACTGGCACGCGTTGGTGCCCGATGTCGGCCCGGGCCAGGTGTACGCCTACCGCGCCGGCGGCTCTCGGCAAGCAGCGGCCGGTCATCGCTTCGATCCGGCGAAGGTCCTGCTCGACCCCTACGCGCGCGCCGTCGCGCGCTACGACCGGTATCGCCGGCTGGATGCCGCCGCCGCTGGCGACAACGTCCGCGCGAGTCTGCGATCGGTGGTCGTCGATCCCGGCGACTATGATTGGGAGGGCGACCGGCCTCTCGGCCCCGCGACCGAACGCGGCTTGATCTATGAGCTGCACGTGGCCGGGTTCACGCGAGATCCCGCCTCGGGTCTGGCCCCTGCAGACCGCGGCACCTACGCCGGCCTGGTCCAGAAGATCCCTTACCTGGTCGACCTCGGCGTGACCACGGTCGAGCTGCTGCCGGTTCATGCCTTCGATCCGCAGGATGCGCCGCCGGGGCGCACCAACTACTGGGGCTACAGCCCGCTTGCCTTCTTCGCGCCCCATCCTTTGTACAGCCGCCGCGACGACCCGCTGGCCGTGCTGGGCGAATTCCGCGACATGGTCAAGGCCCTGCACAGCGCTGGCATCCGCGTCGTGTTGGACGTGGTCTACAACCACACCGCCGAGGGCGCCTCCGACGGCCCGATCCTTTGCTACAAGGGTCTGGCCAACAGCGCCTATTACGTCCTCGAGCGGGACCGCAACCGATACGCGAACTATTCCGGCTGCGGCAACACGTTCAATGCGAATCATCCGGTCGCGGCGAGGTTGATCCTCGACTCGCTGCGGTACTGGGTCGAGCACATGCATGTCGACGGATTCCGCTTCGATCTCGCGAGCAGCCTGACCCGCGACCGCAACGGCGAGCCCCTGCTGCGCCCGCCGTTGCCGCTTGCGATCCAGACCGAACCGGCGCTGGCGGGCTGCGATCTGATCGCCGAGCCCTGGGACGCCGCCGGTCTGTTCCAGGTGGGCTCGTTTCCGGCGCGGCGGTTCGGCCAGTGGAACGGACCGTTCCGCGACGACGTGCGCCGCTTCCTGCGCGGCGACGACGCGACGATCGAGCCGCTCATGGCTCGGATCGTCGGCAGCCCGGACCTGTTCAACCATCCGCAACACCGGCCGTCGCACAGCATCAACTTCGTGACCTGCCACGACGGCTTCACGCTGGCCGACCTCGTCGCCTACAACCGCAAGCACAACGAAGACAACGGCGAGGACAACCGGGACGGCAATCCCCACAACCTGTCCTGGAACAGCGGATTGGAGGGGCCGACGCCCGCTCCCGCGGTGCGCGAGGTGCGGCGGCGGCAGGTGAAGAACTTCTTGACGCTGCTTCTGCTCAGCCACGGACGGCCGCTGCTCTGGATGGGCGACGAAGTGCAACGCACTCAGCGAGGAAACAACAACGCCTACTGCCAGGACAATCCCCTGGGTTGGTTCCAATGGGACAAGGTCGAGCAGCACGGCGACCTGCTGCGTTTCCTGCGCGGATTACTGCGCCTGGCCGCGGACATTCCCCAGTTACAGCAGGACCGTTTCTGGCATGCGACGAGCGCGAACGAACAGGGCGACATCACCTGGCACGGCGTCGCGATCGGCGCACCGGACTGGCGCCCTCAATCGCACAGCCTGGCCTGGACGCTCGAGGGCGAGCGGCCCCAGCAGCGGGTGCACATCATGGCCAACGCGTGGTGGCGCGAGCTGACGTTCGCGCTACCAGAACTGCCGGACGGTTTGCACTGGCATCGCGTCGTCGACACCGCGCGAGCGGCGCCCGCTGACCTCGCCTTATCGGAGGAAGCGGCACGCCTGGATGAAACGACGGTACCGGTCTCCTGGCACAGTATCGTCGTGGCGCGGGCTCGTTGACCGACGTGGCGCACGTCCTGGCACGTATATAACCTCTCGCAGCCGGTCCTGCTGCGTGTCGCACCCGGGTTCGAGCCGTCCATTGCCGGCGGAGGCCGTCGATGAATCCCATCTACCTCGATTACAATGCCACGACGCCGACGGACCCACGGGTCGTCGAATCCATGCTGCCGTGGCTGCGCGGCGAAGCCGGCAATCCCAGCAGCGGCCATGCCTGGGGTCGTCGCTCGCGGGCCGCGGTCACGGCGGCCCGCGAGCAGGTGGCTGCCTTGCTCGGCTGCCGTCCCGGCGAGGTGATCTTCACCAGCGGTGGCAGCGAGGCCTGCAACCACGCCGTCAAAGGCTCCGCATTCGCCCGCCAGAACGACGGCCGGCATCTCGTCGTGTCGGCGATCGAACACCCCGCTGTCACCGAGGCGGCGCAGTGGCTCGCCCGGCGCGGTTGGCGCTGCGACCGCCTACCGGTCACGCCGAACGGTCTGGTCGAGCCCCGGGCGCTGGCCGCGGCGCTGCAGCCGGACACCGTCCTGGTCAGCGTGATGCACGCCAACAACGAGACCGGGGTCGTGCAGCCGTTGGCCGAACTGGCGGACCGGTTGCGCGGACGCCAATCCTGGCTCTACGCGGATTGCGCGCAGTCGGCGGGTAAGATCCCGCTCCGGGTGCGTGAACTCGGGGTAGATTTGGCCAGCATCGCCGGCCACAAGCTCTACGCTCCCAAGGGAGTCGGCGCACTGTACGTGCGCGCCGGTCTGCGCCTGGACAATCTGATCCATGGCGCCGGGCAGGAAGACGGCCGCCGGGCCGGCACCGAGGCGGTGGCCCAAGTTGTTGGCCTTGGCGCCGCGTGCGCGCTCGCTGCCGACCTGCTTGCCCACGAGACGGCGCAACTGGCCGTCTTGCGCGACGAACTCGCGGCGCGCTTGCAGGCGCAGATCCCAGGCGCGGTGATCCACGGGCGCAACGCGCCGCGCCTGCCCAATACGCTGAGCATCGCTCTGCCGGGCTGCCGGGCAGCAGCCGTGCTCGAACATCTTCGCGAAAAGCTCGCCGCGTCGGCAGGGGCGGCATGCCACGGTCACGCCGCCCATGTCTCCAGTGTCCTGGCTGCAATGGGAGTTGCCGACGAACTCGCCCTGGCGACCATCCGGTTCTCAGTGGGACGCTTCACCACGTTGCAGGACGTAGAAAACGCCGCGACGCTCGTGGTCGAAACGTCGCGGCAGGTCGGCGCCGCCGGTCCGGCCGTATGAGAGCGGATCGGTCGGGCTCAGAAACCGCCGAACGCGATGCCGGCGCGCACGACAAGGTAGCTCCAGTCGAACTTGGTATCCCGCAATCCCCACGATTCGGCGAGCAGGCGGTTCTTGGCGGGATTGTACGTGTAGACAGCGCTCAATTCGACGGGACCGACGGCCAAGCCAGCGCCGGCGCCGACGGCCAAGTTGGTCGAAATGCCCTCGAACACGCCGAAATCTTGGTCCCAGTCCTGGAAACGATTGTGGCAGAAGGCGACTCCGACTGTCACGTAA
>JAQULN010000002.1 GCA_028718575.1 Candidatus Krumholzibacteriia bacterium
ATTGCTTGAGCCGATCGGCAACATTCCACCGAGAGAGTTTGAGGAGGCGTGGTATACTCGTCAGGCAGGCGCGGCCACTGAGGCCGTACTCACATGAAACAGTCTCCGGAAGAGCCGGGGCGGTTCATGCGGTCCCGTCTACTTTTATATCACATAAGAAACTCGTTCCGTTATCCCCGATAGGATCAATATCCAGCCATCCAGTAGTGTCATTATGCTTGATTTCATGAAAATTAACTGCATCACCATATATTCCAATTCCATGCCGTATGAGGGCTCTAGATGTTCCGTCGTCTCTTAGAGTCAAAATTCGTTCATATGAACTAAAGTCGTTTTCGCTTTCACTTGCATCGAATACTAGTTTCTTACTTCCAAGAGCTATCCGCCAAAGGCTACCAGGCCCTGTTTGGTCAAGTTCTCGGAACCAGGTGAGCTCAGCTTGACTCTCAATGAACAGCCCAGGCGCAGGACTATCCTTGTGAATGTGTAACGGGTACCATGGGTCAATTGTCCCGATGCCAACCAGGCCGTTCTCATCCACAAACACCACATCCACTGGATCACCGTCTACAGCATCAAGGGAGTGTCCATCCCCCCCGCCACCAACTCCAGTAAGGGCCGTATCCGCCACCGCCGCCCTCAACGCCCACGGCACCGAAGTTAGTCTCATCCTCGGGCTGATTTCTTCGTCCGTGTCCACTGTGATCCCCATCCATCTCTCGGCGCCTTCATACAGATCTTCCGGAAAGGAAGAGACCCCGCCCAAGATGACGTTGAAAAGTCCATCGGCCACAGAGACCGCTGTGTGGACTTCGGTCCAGAGTGCTGTCTCTGTCGTGCTGTTCTCATAGATACTGAACGTCAGATCATGAGTCCCATCAATCGGAACCCCATCAGCGTTCGTGAGGATCCCTTGGTAGTTGATTAGATGTGGGATTTCAGCTGTGCACGGCAGAACACCGGTGAGGGTCATGATCAACAGAATCGACTTGGCTGCAAAACCTCTCATTTCTATCCTCCCGTGCTACTTCAGCATCAGCATCTTCCCCACATCTTGGAAATCCCCAATCTGCAGACGGCAGAAATAGACCCCTGACGCGACGGTTCGGCCACTATCGCCTTTGCCGTCCCAGATGGCCGTGTATCGTCCGGGCGGCCGGCTCTCGTGAACCAAGGTTCGGATCTTCTGGCCCTTAAGATTATAGAGGGTGATGGAGACCGTGCTTTCTGCGCCCACTGAGTAGTCGATGGTTGTCGATGGGTTAAAGGGATTCGGGAAATTCGGAAACAGGATGTTCTGTAGCAGATCTGGCGTAGGCACGTCGGTCACGTCATCAGAGAAGGCACCCCAGAAACCGGCATATAGGTAGTGATCGGCATCGGAGCCTATCCCGATCGGAGTTGGCTGGCCGAGAGTACCGTTGGCCCGGAAGCTCGAACTTGTCCCCGGGGAACCAGCCGATCCCAAAACGGACGTTTTGATGAGATAAGGCGATTGGGCTTTTTCCTGGCCATCGCCGCCATGGGTATCGAAAGGACCAACGAGGAGGATCAACAATGCTGCCAAGATGATCTTTGTCGCTGTGAACATATAACATCACCTCCCCAAATAAAGACCCGTGAACTTCTCCCCCTTTTTGTAGGCACCTCTCAGTCTGTTGCTGAGGCGGTATCAGAATATCACAATGTGAACGTTGAAGGGGAAGTATTTTCGGAATTTGGGGCATCTCTCGGGATCCCGTCGCTTCCTCTCCTTGTCCCCATCTTCCAGCCCCCCCCCTTTTACCTCCAGAGACACAACCTACGTGGTGCCAGTGGAAGTGGGCCAGGGCCGCCTTCTCCACCCTGTACGTCGTCAGCTCTATTGAGACACAGACCAGCCGCTGCTAATAGACACTTTCCCTCAACGAGCCCGGCCTGATCAGCATCTTTTCCCGGTCCCGATGACCGAGATTATAGCACCTCCTCGCCCGCAGTGTTTGCATTTTCAGCAGCTCCCGCTGGACCCGGATTTCCCGGCCGCGACCGACGTACACGTCCTGCGGCGTCAGGTTCTGCAGTGATTCGTGGTACCGCTGCGTGTTGTACCAGGTCACGAACGACGCCAGCTTCCGCTTCAGGTCGCCAGGCGACCTGGATCGCAGCACTTGAATCTTGCGTCCTACGTGTAGATCTTCCAAGCTACAGTGTCGCGCGACGACCGTTGCAACATGTCAACCGCGTGAGCTAGACCCCCGCCTCCGGCGCGGGCGCGGGCTGGATGTTCGCCAGCTCCCGTTCGCCGACCTGCTGCCGCCACATCGCGTAGTAGAGGCCGAGCCGCGCGAGCAGCTCGTCGTGCGTGCCCGTCTCGACGATGTGCCCCCGCTCGAGGACGAAGATGGTGTCGGCGTGGGCGATGGTGCTCAGGCGGTGGGCGATCAGGATGACGATGGTGCGGTCGGACTTCGAGATGCCGCGGATGACGGCGGTGACGTCCTTCTCCGTCAGCGAGTCGAGGGCCGAGGTGGCCTCATCGAAGATGAGCAGGCGCGGGTCGCGCAGGAGCGCGCGGGCGATGGAGATGCGCTGGCGCTCGCCGCCCGAGATGCGCATGCCGCCCTCGCCCAGGCGGCTGTCGAGCCCCTTGTCGGCGCGTTCGACGATGCCCATCGCCGAGGCCTGGCGCAATGCCGCGAGCATCTCCTGCTCGGTGGCGTCGGCCTTCACGAACTGCAGGTTCTCGCGGATGGTGCCGGAGAAGAGCTGGGCGTCCTGGGTGACGAAGCCGATCTGTCGTCGCACCTGGTTGTAGCGCAGTTCGGTGACGGGCACCTCGTCGACGTAGATGTTGCCCTCGATGGGCCGGTAAAGCCCGACCAGCAACTTGACCAGCGTCGACTTGCCCGACCCCGAGGGCCCGACGAAGGCGATGGTGTCGCCGAGCGCCGCGCGGAACGAGATGCCGTCGATCGCGTTCTGCGCGGCGGTCCGGTGCCGGAACACGACGTTCTCGAAGCGCAGGCTCTCGAGGTTGCCGATCTCCACCGGTTCTTCGGGCCGGCGCTCGATGGGCTTGTGCATCAGCTCGTCGAACGACTGCAGCGACGCCTCCGTCTCGCGGTACTGCAGGACGAAGGTGCCGATGGACTGCATGGGGACGAAGATGGTGTTGATGATGACCTGCAGCGAGACCAGCTCGCCGGGCGAGAGGTCGTCGCGGAAGATCAGCCACAGGAGGATGAAGAGGATCGACTGCTTGAGGACGTTGATGATGGTCCCCTGCAGGAAGGTCAAGGTGCGCACGCGCCGGACCCGCTCCAGCTCCAGGTCGAAGATGCCCTGCGAGAATGTCCGCATGCGCCGGACCTCGGGGAAGGTGAGGCCGAGGCTCTTGACCAGCTCGATGTTGCGCAGGGATTCGGTCATGGCGCCGTACATCAGGCGCGTCTGGCGCATCAGCCGGCGCTGGATGGCGCGGATCTTCTGGCTGAGCAGGCCCGTCAGCCCGCCGAGCACCAGCACGCCGATCACGAACACGGGGATGAGCAGCCAGGACCGGGTGATCGCATACCAGATGAGGAACCCGACGCCCACGATGGTCGAAAAGAGGACGCCGACCAGCGAGCCGATGAAGCCCTCGATGTCGCGGCGCACCTTCTGCAGCAGGGCCACCGTCTCGCCGCTGCTGCTCTCCTCGTATTCCTGGTAGGAGAGGCGCAGCATCTGGCGCATGCCGTCGTTGAACAGCTGCATCCCCGCCGACTGCACCACGAAGGTCTGCACGAAGGTCTGGGTGGTGTGGGCGAGCCGCGCGACGAGGGCGATGGCGACGGCGAGCCCGAGCCAGCCGAGGACGCCGCGCACCAGCTCGTCGGACGACCTGCCCGCGGGGTCGAGCGCGTAGTGGTCGATGATGTGGCCGAGGATCAACGGGTCGACGAGGTCCAGCAGCTGGGCCACGCCAGCCAGGAGGAAGGACAGGATCAACCGCCAGCGCAGCGGTCTGAGGTAAGGCCAAAGGATTCGCATACGACGGCAATTGTAGGACAGATCGACGTCGTCGGATACCCCGGCCTGGTGGCCAGGCGCGCAGGCGCGCGCGGCGGCGGCGCGACGATCACGCCCTCGAAGACCGTCAATCCGTAGGGCAAGCCCGACGGCAGGCGGTACCAGCCGTCGTACATGCCGTTCCAGCCGAAGTTCACGTGGAAGAAGCCGTCGGAGTTGTAGCCGTCGACCACCACGTTGTGGCCGGATTGCCAGTCGGGGGTCACCACCGCGAGGTGCGCGGGGCGCGCGGCCTGCATCTCGGCGGCGAGGGTGGCGAGCAGGTCGGGGTCGTCAGGGGCGATCAGCTCGCAGTCGTCGAAACCGAAACGCTGGTATCCCATGTATGCCTGGTCGACGCTGAACGTGCCGGAACCGGACGCGCTGTAGACCTGATGCATGGCCACGCCGCAGGCGTAGATGAGCGCGGCGGCGCAAATTCACCGCACCGGGCCTCGCGCACGAGGACAACGGCCGGATCGTGGCGACCGAAGTCGCGTTGCCGGCCGACCCGCCGGCCGGCCGCATTGACCTGCGCCCGGCCGCCGCTGGCCCAGCAGCGCCTCGGCCGGCTGAACGACGAGCAACTCGTCTACAGCCTGCGCAGGCCGACCGTCGATGGCCGCACCGAGCTGATCCTCACCCCGCTGGAGCTGCTGGACCGGCTGGCCCACCTGGTGACCCCACCCAGGATCCACAAGCACCGCTACTGCGGCGTCCTGGCGCCCAACGCGAAGCTGCGCCGGGCGGTGACCGCGTCGGCCGGCCCGGCGGGAGCGACGCTGCAAGCGATCGAGCAGGCGCGTCTGAAAATGGCGCTGACCGTGGCGGAAGACACCGGCGTCCGCCCGCTCTCTGCCGACGACGATGTGCCGCGCAGCGCCGCCGGCCGACTCGCCGCCCGCTGCTGGGCGCTGCTGCTGGCTCGGATCTACGAGTGCCTGCCGCTCTTGTGCCCCAGATGCTCGCAACCGATGCGGATCATCGCCTTCATCCTCGATCCGCCGGTCATCGAGCGGATCCTGACCCATATCGGCGAGCCTGCCACGCCGCCGGCGGTGCTGCCGGCCCGGGCGCCGCCGCAGGCTGAGCTGGGGTTCGAGCCGACCGATCCGCCGGCCGGCCAGACCGTGTGGCCGGAGATCGACCAGACCGGCGGCCGGGACAGCTGGGACTGAGCCCACCGGACAGCACCGACCGACCGACCCTCGAGTGCCGACGAGACCGAAATCGGGAGCGACGGTAAGGGGCCGGTCTGCTCGCTCCGGAGGCGGAATCGCACCTGGCAGCGCGAAACCGGCCCTCGCGAGGGCGCTGGCGGCCGTTTCCCCGACCCCCGACTTGAAACGAGATGATCGCTGGGGTACGATCTCACAGAATCAAGCGCGATCCGGGGCGTCGGGAGGCGGAACTATGCGGTTGGAATTCCTATCCGCAAACCGCGGAACCAAAGCCCCACGGCGGCATTCCCCACGGGACACGCCCCCACGATCCCAGAGGACACAAGCGATGCCATCAAGAAACCTTCGCCCCCTCCGCCCCCTCATCGCCTGTATAGCCCTCGCAACCTGCATCTCCACCGCCCTCGCAGCCGCCTCCCCACCCCTCCACCCCGGCGCCCGCGTCCGCGTCACGATCACGCCCCAACCGGAACCAACCCCGCCCGCCCACGCGGAGCAGGCGTTTCTGGTCCAGCCCCTCCCGAAGACGATCACGGGCGACCTCGTCAGCCTCACCGACACCGACATCACCCTGGCGACGACGACCTACGGACCGCCCGAAACCGTGTCTCTCGACGAGGTCGACACCCTCGAGCTGTGCGTCCAGCGAGGTCGCCGGACCCGAGGAGCGCTGATCGGCCTCGGCACCGGAGCGCTCGCGGGCGTGCTGATAGGGCTGGCGGCGGGCGACGACGAGGAAAATGACGACACTTGGAGCTGGGAACTGACACTGACGGCCGGCGAGAAGTCGGCGTTGGCGGCGGTCATCCTGGCGCCGGTCGGCGCGCTCGTGGGTGCGCTGGTGGCCCCCGGGGAACGCTGGGAGCCGGTATCCGGCCACCCGATCGATGTGGGCGTCACCGTCGGCCAGCCGGGCGGCAACGGCGTCTACGTCGCCGTACGCTTCTAGCCAGGCCACCGGACGCGCGTCGGGGGTGACACCATCGCGCCCGCCCATGCCGCCCCTCCCCATAAGTAGACAAATCTTGACAAGTATCCGCGCAACCTGCCACGATCCCGACATCGCGATCCACCGTCACCCGACAAGAAGGTCGACCACCAGATCCGTCCCAGCGAGCGGCCAAGCGTGTAACCGCATCGCACCCGTCGCCAAACCCCGCAAGCCCGCCCGCCACCGCAGCCGCCCCTGCACGTGGACACCAAGGCCCGGAGGTGCACCATGGCGACCCCCGTCCCAACAGCCACCCCCGTAGAAAGCCTGACCGGCAGCATCTACCAGATCCTCGAAGTCCTCCGCCAGTCCCAGACCTGGCTCGGCATCCTCGTCCTCGCCATCGAGGTCGTGTATGTCGTGCTGATCACCATGCCCGACATCATCGGCGTGGTGGCCGAAGCCATGGAGCTGCAGGCGTTGCAGGAATTCCACGCCAGGATGCAGCCCGAGAACATCTCCCTGTAGATCCTGGTGCTGCTGCTGGGGGTGGTGCCGGTGTTCCCCGGCCTGCGGGGCATGGAACACCAGCTGCGGATGAAGCTCCATCGCTCGGCCTTCATCCCGTCGGAAGCCGAGGCGCTGGTCAAGCAGCTGCAGACGGGGCCGGAGCGGTTCCAGCCCACCAGCGAGAACACCATCGCGAGGGTGCGGCAGGAGCTGGCGGAGGCGTTCTCCCACGGGGGCGAATTCTTCGATCCGGAGCACCCGGTCGAGTACCAGTTCTTCAGGCTGGCGTACCTGAAGAAGCGCATCGAGGACTGGCAGGGCAACCGGGACGTCAATCGCTTCTGCGCGGCCTGCGGCACGGACTACGCGCCCCACGACGACCTCTACGAGAGCATCAAGACCGACCTCCGGATCTACCTCGACGAGAAGGCCGGGCAGGCCGACGACGCCGTCCTGTCGCGGTTGCGCACCCAGATCGTCGCCCGGATGGACGAGCTGCTGCAGGAGATCTACGAGTACGTCTGCTGCGGCGTCCTCGCCACCGAGAAGCGCCACCAGAACCGGATGAGCAAGTTCGCCTGGTTCGGGCTGAGTCTGGACTACGAGCCGGTCATGCCCATCAAGCTGGACATCATCCTCAGGTGCACCGCGCTCGTCTTCGCCTCGACCCTGGTCGTGACCACGGTCTTCCTGCTCCTGCGGGGCAAGCCGTGGCAGCAGTGCGTCCGCATGGCCACCATCTGGTCGTTCGTGTTCCTGCTCATGCAGGGGT
Organism: Candidatus Krumholzibacteriia bacterium; assembly: GCA_028718575.1. Classification (GTDB taxonomy): domain Bacteria; phylum Krumholzibacteriota; class Krumholzibacteriia; order LZORAL124-64-63; family LZORAL124-64-63; genus Glo-17. The sequence goes on from JAQULN010000002.1 coordinate 7,424, forward strand.
TCAGCATCCTGGGGGCGGTGCTCCTGGACCGGCGGCTGTCCAGGAGCCGCCGGCTGGGGAACGTCGAGCGCGGCGGCGGGTTGGTGGTGGGCGCCCTGGGGAAGGCCGCCCTGGCGTTCGTGGTCGGCTACGCCATCGGCCTGGCGACCGTCTGGCTGGCCGCCCAGATCTTCGTGCTGAGCGCCATGACGGTGGCCGCGGTGCTGGCCCGGGTGTGGCCCTGGGCGCTGATCCCGGCCATGACCTCGGGCGCCATCGTCTACTACCTGGTGGCCAGGACCGGGACGCGCATCGCTGGCGCGACGGCGCCGTGCTCGGCGGCCTGAGCCTGCTGATCGCGGTCATCGCGGTCTCCATGGTCCCCGCGAGCCCGGGCCACAGCATCAGCGCGGGCTTCCTGGCCTACGCCGCGATCACGTGCGGCCTGGCCGGCTTCTGCATCGGCTACGTGTTCCCCCGGGACTACCAGGAGAAGACCACCGAGTCCGACCGCAAGGCGGAACGCCGGGTGACTGGACGCCGGCCACAACAGCGACGTTCTCCAGGCGCGACGTCCAGTTGCTGTAGAAGTCGTCGTTGCAGGCGATCAGATTCAGGTCTTGATCAATGAACGATCCTGTTAACGCATTGGCTGTCTACGACAACGCGCTGATTGCGGGTGGGAGTTTCACGGCGGCGGGCGGCACGGTGTCTGCGTTCCTGGCATTCTGGAACCCCTATGTCGTGAGCATCGAAGATGACCCCGATGACGGCGATGAACCGCAGGCGACCGTTCCGACCGCCCTGGCCATCAGCGCAGTAGCGCCCAATCCGTTCAATCCGCGCACGACGATCTGGCTGGATCTGCCGCGGTCCGGCGGCGTCACCATTGCGGTACATGACTTGCGCGGGAGGCTGGTGCGCACGCTGTGGCGCGGCACGCTGGCGGAAGGCCGGCATCCGGTAGCGTGGGATGGAACGGACGATCGCGGCCAGCAGGCGGCCTCAGGCGTCTATCTTGTCCGCGTCGTGACCGCTGACGGCGAGCAGCGGGCGATGAAGGTGACGTTGAGCAGGTGATCGGACTCCCGGCGGGGCGGCTGGGGAGAGGGGTCGAGAAATTCCTACACGCGGACCGTCGAAGACCTACACGGCGCCGGCGCCGTCGCCAGGCGCGCCGATCAGCAGGCGCGCGGCCACGGCCGGATGACTCACGACCTGGATCTCGTCATCGACCTCGCGCCGGACAACCTCCGCCGCTCGTTCGCGGCGCGCCTGACGGAACGAGTTCCCGCGCAACCAGCAACATTCGCGTCGACCTGCTCACCCCGGCGCCCGCCATCGCGCAACTGGGTGATGCTGCCGGCTCGCCCCGCGACCGCTAATCCACCTCCCCGTCCGCATCGGTCCTGACGACGAGGACGTCGGTGGACCACGAGACACCGGGCAGCCGCGTGCGGCCGCAGAGGATGCACCCGCCGTCGGCGGTCGGCGCGGCGGCGTAGCACCAGTCGTCCCCCGAGCCGAAGGTCTTCTCCCAGAGGAGTTCCCGGTCCGCGTCGAACCTGACCGCCCAGAAGTCGGCCGAATCGTCGGCATCGAGCTGCTTGCTGCCCGCGATCAACCAGCCGCCATCGGTGGTCTGCCGGATCTCGGCGCTCGTGTGAACACCCGTGTTTCCGGCGCCTCCGGACCAGATCTGATTCCCGGCGTCATCGTAGTTGAAGAACAGGACGAACCGCTGATTGCCGAGGGTCACATCGCCCATGACGACGTACGTCCCGTCGTTGATCCGGGAGAGCGCCGTGGGGTAGGCGGCATACTGCGTGGGGACAGTGTGCATCCAGTGGTTGTTGCCGTCCGCGAAGAGCTTGAGCAGCCAGATGCGGCCGCCCGCGGCTTCATGATTGGAAAACGCGGCGATGAGATACCCGCCGTCCGCGGTCTGCTCGATCGCGACGCCCCGCTCGTCGGCGTCGTCGTAGCCCTTCTCCGCATACCACTGGGTGCCGCCGGCAGCGTCGGTCTTGACCAGCCAGATGTCGTCGTCGTGACCTGCGCGATCCGTCGTGCCCATGACGATGTACCCGCCGTCGGAGGTCTGCAGGACCTCCGCGGCTTGTTCGTCGCAGTCGCTGTAGCCCTTCAGCGCCTCCCACTCCGTGTTCCCCAGCGCGTCGGTCTTGATGAGCCAGAACTGCTGGTTGGCGCCCCGCCAGCAATCCGCGAGAAGGAGATAGCCGCCGTCGGCGGTTGGCACGATGGACCTGCCCAGCGCTCCGCTGGCGCCCGGGATGGACTTCGCCCACAGCGTATCCCCGACGGCGTCGATCTTCAGGAGCAGGACCTCGGGCGGGTCGCTCGGTTTCTCGATCCACCCCGTGATGATGCAACCGCCGTCCGTGGTCTGCTTCATGTCCAGGGCGATCTCGTTGACCGCGCTGCCGTACGTACGCACCCAGCCCGGCGGCGCAGCCGGCGGACTGGCGGGATCGTCGTCGCCGCCGCAGCCGGCGAGGTGACAGGCCGACGCGAGCGCCGCCGCCGTCAGTGCGAGAACGAGGCGTCGAGACATGGGATCTACCTCCCGCCCGGAATGGTGATACGGCTCAGACCGGTGATCTTGATTGTACCACAGCGATCACCCCGTTCCAAGTCGGCGGCGTCCAGCTCGGTCGCCGGGTGGAACGCCACCCCGTCGGCGCGATCGCCTGAGAACACCCCGTCGGTGACCAGAACCTGGAAGTGCAGGTGGCTGTTGAGGTGGCTGCCGAACCGGTGGACGAAAGCCACGGCGACGAACCGCGCGGACCGGCGTCGCCGCCTCGCACTCGAGTCCGGCGAATACCCTTGATCAGTCGGGGAATACATGATTTCATTGACGGGTTCGACCGCTTCGGACCGCCGCCCCCCGATCCGCTCGCTTACGGGCGGCGGGTCAGTTCGTCGAATGAACCCCTGGGGGGCGACGCCGCGCAGTGGATCGTCGACGGACCGACCGTCGAAGTCGATGCCGGCCGGACGGTGCTCGAGGCCGCGCGGGTCGGGTAGCTGACGCCAATCAACGAGGTGAAGAAACGATGACGCCCGAACTGCAGCAACGGATCGAACAGATCGCTTCGCGATATCCCCAGCGCCGTTCGGCGCTCCTGCCGGCTCTGCACCTCGTCCAGCGCGAGTCGGGCGGCTACGTCGGTCGGGAACAGCTCACGGGCGTCGCCAAGCTGATCGGCGTACCGGTGTCCGATGCATACGGGGTGCTGTCCTACTACTCGATGTTCGCGCGCAAGCCGATCGGGAAGTACCACTTGCAGGTCGACACGAACATCCCGGCCATGCTCGTCGGCGCCGAGGAGATCGTCGCCCACCTCGAGCAGACTCTCGACATCCGCGTGGGCGAGACCACGCCGGACGGTCTGTTCACGCTGTCCACGGTCGAGTGCCTGGCCTCCTGCGGCACCTGCCCCGTGATCCAGGTCGGCGATCGCTACTACGAGTGCATGACCCGGGAGCGCACCGACGCGCTGATCGCGAGCCTGCGCCGCGGCGTTCTGCCGGATATGCCCGTCACGGCCAACTTCGGCACGACCTGCGACGTCCTGCTCAAACGACGCGGCACCCCGAATGCCACGAGCATCGAGGTATACCGTCAGACCGGCGGCTATCAGGCCCTGCCGGCGGCCCTGGCGATGGCCCCGGCGAAGATCGTCGCCGAGGTGAAGGCCAGCAACATCCGCGGCCGCGGCGGCGCGGGCTTCCCGGCCGGCGTCAAGTGGGGATTCCTGGCCAAGAACACCGGCAAGCCCACCTACCTCATCTGCAACGCCGACGAGGGCGAGCCGGGCACGTTCAAGGACCGGCAGATCATGGAGTACGATCCTCATTTGCTGATCGAGGGCATGATCATCGCCGGCTATGGCATCGGGGCGAACCTCGGCTTCATCTACATCCGCGGCGAGTTCGCCTGGATCGCGGAGATCCTCGAGCGCGCGATCGCCGAGGCGAAGCGGGAGGGACTGCTGGGCGGGAACATCCTGGGCAAGGGCTTCGATTTCGACATCATCGTGCACCTGGGCGCTGGCGCCTACGTCTGCGGCGAGGAGACCGCGCTCATCGAGTCGCTCGAAGGCAAGCGCGGCAACCCGCGCGTCAAACCGCCGTTTCCGGCGGTGGCGGGGCTATACAACTGTCCGACCATCGTCAACAACGTCGAGACGATCGCCAGCGTACCGTTCATCATCGAACATGGCGCCGCCGGGTTCACCAAGTTCGGCACGCCGAACAACTTCGGGCCCAAGATCTTCGGCATTTCGGGACACGTACGCCGACCCGGCGCCTACGAGTACCCGCTGGGCACTCCGCTCACGGAGCTGCTAGCGGCGGCCGGCGGCGTCGTGGGACGTTTCAAGGCGGTGATCGTGGGTGGGCTGTCCGTACCCATTCTGACCGCAGCCGAGGCCGAGCACCTCATCATGGACTACGACTCGTGCCTGAAGGCCGGCACCATGCTCGGTTCCGGCGGCATCATGGTCATGAACGAGACAACCAGCATCCCGCAGGTGGCGCTGCGCGCCATCCGGTTCTACGCTCACGAGTCCTGCGGTCAGTGCACGCCGTGCCGGCAGGGATCCCGGACCCTCGCCGAACTGCTCGAGACACTGGTGGCCGGCCGCGGCACGAGCGCAGACATCGACCTCGTCGGGGACCTCTGCAGGACGATCAAGGGGACGACGCTTTGCCCGACCGGCGAGGCCTTTGCGATGCCGATCGAGGCCATGGTCACCAAGTTCCGTGACGAATTCGAAGCACTCGTGCGCTGAACCCCCGCGCCGCCGCCCACCGGCGCGAACGAAGGATGGTACACTCAATGACCGACCAAGCGAAGAGTGGCGCGAGGATCCTCGTGATCGACGACGATCCCGATATCCATGAGATCTGCCGCCTGATCCTCGAGCCGCAGGGCTACGCGGTCGCGGTGGCCGTTTCCGGCGAGGCCGGCCGAGCCGCCATGGCGGCCAAACCGGCGGATCTCGTGGTCCTCGACGTGATGATGGAGGAGGCCGACGCCGGCTTCCAGACCGCCCAATGGCTCGCCGCCCACCACCCCACCGTGCCGGTCATCATGCTATCGAGCATCGCCGATGCCGCCAGCAGCCTGTTCGACACGAGCACGCTCAAGGTGGCCGAACTCATCAACAAACCGATCACGCCGCAGGATCTCTTGAAGAAGGTTCAACTACTGCTCGCCGCCCGGGCCTGAACGCGGCCGCGGCGCAAGGAGGCAGACATGGACGTAAGGAAGGTTCTGGAGTATGCGCTGGCGCGTGAACGCGAGGGTTTTGCGTTTTTCCGCGATCATGCCGGCCGCGCGAACCATGCCACCGTTGCCGGCGTGTTCCGCCGGCTGGCCGACGAAGAGCAGACGCATATCCGCTACGTCGAGGCCTTGATCGCCAATCTGGCCGGCGGCGGCGCCGCGGTCGCGGCGCCCGCGCTCGACGACAAGCAACGCAGCTTCTTCGACGACCGCGCAGCCTCGGAGATGATCGAGCAGACGACCGCCGAGTCGATGGTGCCGGACCTGCCGGTGCTGCGTATGGCCTACATGATCGAGCGCGATCTCGCCGAGTTCTACGCCGGCTGTGCTCCGTTGGCTACCGGGGCGGCGCGCGAGGCCCTGCAGTCGCTCGCAGCCTGGGAGCGGGGACACGAGAAGCTCTTCAAGGCGCTGCATGATCGCATCTTCGCGGAGTACGCGAACATGCCCTGGGGCGGCTGAGTGGACCGTGGGCGATACGAGAGGTATATCCTCCCACTCGCCGTCGGCGTCTTGCGACCCATGGCGAGAACGGGCGGATCCGCGCCACTTCAGTATCGCGTTTGACAGCTTGCAACGGAGACTACATGTTTCTCCGGATTCGATCAGGCATCTTACGCAGCGAGGTAGTAACATGCCGCAAATAACCGTCAACGGCCGAGTCGTCGAAGCGAAACAGGGGGAAACGATCCTCAGCGCGCTCGATCGCGAGGGGATCCGAGTGCCCACCCTGTGTCATGTGAAGGGGCTGGAGCCTCGCGGCGCCTGCCGCGTCTGCCTCGTCGAGGTAGAGGGGTTCCGTGGTCTGGTTCCCTCATGCTCCTACCCGGTATCGGACGGGATGAAGATCCATACCCATTCGGAGCGCGCGCTCGAGGCTCGGCGCACGATCGTCGAGCTCCTGCTGGCGGACCATCCCGACGATTGCCTCTACTGCCAGAAGAGCTACGATTGTGAGCTTCGGTCGCTCGCCGAAAGCCTGGGCATCCACCAGCGGCGATTCCGGAACACGAGCGAGCCGCATAAGCTCGACCTCTCGAACAGTTTCATCGTCCGCGACGAGGCGAAGTGCATCCTGTGCGGCCGCTGCGTCGCGGTGTGCAACTCCGTCGTGGTGAACGAAGTACTGAACTTCGGCAACCGCGGCGCCAAGGCCAAGATCATCTGCGACACCGATGTGCCGATGGGGCTCTCGACTTGCGTCATGTGCGGCGCGTGCGTTCAGGCCTGTCCGGTCGGCGCGCTCACCGAAAAGAAAGCCATGACGAAGGGGCGCAGCAACGAGACCCGCGTGGTCCGCACGACCTGTCCCTACTGCGGTGTCGGCTGTCAGCTCAACGTGCAACTGAATGGCGAGGATCTGGTCCGCGTCACCGGCGTCGAGAATGCGGAGCCCAACCGGGGCTCACTCTGCGTGAAGGGCCGGTTCGGGTACGATTTCCCGTATGCCAAGGATCGCCTCACCACCCCACTCATCAGGGAAAACGGGGAGTTGCGGCCGGCCTCCTGGGACGAGGCCCTCGACCTGGTCGCCTCCAAGCTGAAGCAGATCATCGCCGAGTCCGGCCCGAAAGCCATCGGGGGGGTGAGTTGCGCGCGAAGCACGAACGAGGACAACTACTCCATGCAGAAGCTGTTCAGGGCGGTGCTCAAATCACCGAACCTGGACCATTGCGCGCGGACCTGACACGCTCCCACGGTCGCCGGTCTGGCGACCTCCTTCGGCTCCGGCGCGATGACGAACTCCTTCCGCGAGTTCTCCAAGGCGAAGGCCTTGTTGTGCATCGGTACGAACATGACCGAGGCGCATCCGGTCGCCTCCTACTTCGTCAAGCAAGCGGTCGAGAACGGCGCGACGCTCATCGTCGTTGACCCGCGGCGGCACGCGCTGGCGGACTTCGCGCAAATCCACGCCCAGATCAAGGTCGGTTCGGACATCGCGTTCCTGAACGGGCTCATGCGCGTCCTCGTCGAAGAAGACCTCTACGACAAGCCTTACGTTTCCGAGAACTGCGAAGGCTTCGAGGAACTGAAGGCGAAGGTCATGGAGATGCCGCTCGAGGAGGCGGCCAAGATCAGCGGCGTCGAAGTCGATCTCATCCAGCGCATCGCCCGCACCCTGGCGACCGCCAAGCCAGCCATGGCCTGCTACACGCTCGGGATCACCGAGCACACGTGCGGCAAGAACAACGTCATGTCCGTCGCCAACCTCCAGATGCTCCTCGGCAACGTCGGCGTGGAGTTCGGCGGCGTCAACCCACTGCGTGGTCAGAACAACGTGCAGGGCGCTTGCGACATGGGCGCGCTGCCGAACGTCTTCCCTGGGTATCAGCGCGTCACTGATCCGGCGGTGATCCAGAAGTTCGAGAAGGCGTGGGGCGTGACCGGCCTGCCCGCCGAGGTTGGCCTGACGATCCCGGAGATCATGGACGGTCTGCCAACCAAGCAGATCCGGGCCTTCTACATCTACGGCGAGAACCTCGCCACCACGGAGCCCAACATCTCCCACGTGGAGAAGAGCCTGACCGCGGCCGAGTTCATCGTCTGCCAGGACATCTTCCTGAATGAGACGACGCGGTTCGCGCACGTCGTCCTGCCGGCCGCCGCCTGGGGCGAAGACGAGGGCACGTTCACGAGCAGCGAGCGCCGGGTCAACCGGGTGCGCAAGTTCAAGACCCCGCCCGGTGACGCCAAGCCGAGCTGGTGGATCTTCAAGGAGCTCGCCGCCCGCTTCGCCCAGGAGTGGCCGTCGATCAGCGGCCAGGAGCTATGGGACAACGAGATCTCGGTGCTCGCGCCGGCCCTCGGCGGCATCAAGTACGCGCGCATCGAGCAGGACGGACTCCAGTGGCCCTGCCCGAACGAGGAGCACCCGGGGACCGGCTTCATGCATCGCGGCGGCAAGTTCTCCCGCGGCAAGGGGCTCTTCACCGCGGTGTCGTGGACGCCGCCCGCGGAGGTCGCGGACGACGAGTTCCCCTTGGTCCTGTCGACCGGCCGCCGGCTGTTCCACTACCACACGCGGACCCAAACGGGTCGGTCCGGCCTGGACCAGGTCCTGTCGGAAGAGCTCGCCGACATCTCGCCGGCGGACGCGCAGGAGCACGGCGTCGTCGACGGGCAGATGATCGTCCTCGAATCGCGGCGCGGTCGGGTCAACATCCGTGCCCGGGTCAGCGATCGTATCCCCAAGGGGCTGGTGTGGGCATCGTTCCACTTCCTGGAGGGGAACGCCAACTGGCTGACGAACAACGTGTTCGATCCGACGACCAAAACCGCCGAGTACAAGGCCTGCGCCGTGAGGATCCGGAAGGCCAGTTGATGGAACGGATCTGCGGCCACACCTACGACGAGTTCCTGGAGCTGGCTAGGCGTTTCCACGGCTATCCGGCTCCAGGGCTGGTCGCCGGCGGATTCATGGTTGATCTGGCTCTTCACAATCTGCCGTCCGGCATCCTGTTCGACGCGATCGCCGAGACCGACTCGTGCCTGCCGGACGCCATCCAGATGCTCACTCCCTGTACGGTGGGCAACGGGTGGCTCAAGGTCCTGGATCTCGGACGCTACGCGATCTGCCTCTACGACAAGTACGAAGGCTCGGGAGTCCGTGTCTTCGCCGACCCCGCGCGTTTCGAGCGGTGGCCGGAAGTGAAGACGTGGCTCCTGAAACTGAAGCCCAAGTCCGAGCAGGACAGCGCGTTGCTCTTGGACCAGCTACGAGAGGCGGGCGGTGATCTGTTCGGCGTCACGCCGGTGAGGATCCGCCAGCATCTGCTGGCGAAACGGAGCAAGGGCTCGATCACCCTGTGCCCCGCGTGCGGGGAACCGTTTCCTGCGCGGGACGGCGCGCGTTGTCGCGGCTGCGGTGACGAGACCCCGTACGAGACGAAACCCGCGGGCGCGCCGGACGCGGTCCGGCTGCCCACAACATCCGAGCGAACATAGCGGCCAATCGGGCTGCAAGGAGAACCGAAGTGGACACTCCGCTGACCACCACTGAAAACCGCACGTTCTGCGGGCGGAATATCGCCTTGGCAGTGCTCGTGCTCGGCTCCCTGTGGGGCGTCGCCGAGGTCGTGCTCAACGACGCCGTCAAGGCCGCGGATCTTCCCTTCCGGGCCGGAATCCTTACCGGCGCCGGCATGCTCACCATGGGCATCCTGCTCGGCTATGCCCGGCGGCCGCTCGCGATCATCGCCGTGCCGCTGATCGCCGTGGTGATCAAGCAGCTGGTCGTGCCGCTCGTCGGCGCCCCCGTTGCCTGCAAGGCGAACTCCTGCATCGCGGTCCTGCTCGAGGGTTCGGTCCTCGCGGGTGTCGTGATGCTTTCGCGGCGCTTCGTCGGCCGGAAGCTTTCGGCGCGCGTCGCGGCCGGCGGCGGTTCCGGCCTGCTCGCCGCGGTGCCGTTCTACTTCATCGGGCTCGCGGTCGCGCCGTGCAACTACCTCATGTCGTTCAGTCGTGCCGGCGGCTTCACGGACTTCATGATCCAGGAGGGTCTGATCTGGGCCGCCTTCTCCGCCGTGCTCTTCCCGCTCGGTTTCGCCCTCGGCGCCCGCGCCCGTGCGCCGCTCGCGGTGATGGAGCTCCGCCGGCCCCTGGCGTTCCGCGCCACTGCGATCGGCGTCGCCGCCTGCTGCTGGGTCATAGCGTCGCTGGCGATCCTCGCCGGGGCCTAGTCCGTCCGCTCGAAACGCGAGACCGTCAGTCTGCCGTGTCGATGATCATCGACCGGACAGCCTCGACGGTCTCCGCGTTCCGGCCGGTCTCGAAACGGATCGGAATCACCTGCGCCTGGGGCGATAGCCACTGCCGGACCCGGTCGGCGAGCGCCTCCCGCACGACGAGCAGGACCACGGGCGCACACTCGAGCGCCCGCGCGAGCGCGGCGGCGTGGCCGCGACCGTCCAGTTCGAGCCAGCCCACCTCGTCGATGACGACGAGATCCGCGCCCGGGCGCACCTCGTTCCGCGCCGTCGCGAAGGCCGCCTCGTCGAAGCGCCATCCGGTCCCGCCCTCCCCGCGCCACGCCATCCGCTGGCGCGTCCCGGACGACAAACCCACGAGTTCGTAGCCGACCTTTCGTCCCTCCTCTTCGAACACGCCCCGTTGCACGAAGCCGCCGATCGTCAGCCCCGACGTCGTCAACGATTCGACCAGCACCTCGAGGAACGCGCTCTTGCCCGAGAAGACGGGTCCGACGAACAGGATCGCGCGCGGTTCGTTCACGGCTTCGCTCCGTTCCGCTCGTCGAAGCCTCATCCAGCCGCCTCGGTTCCCCGGATCCGCCCCGGATGCGTGTAGACCACCATCTTCGCGCCGCGTGCGAAGCCGACAACGGTCAAGCCGGTCCGCTCCGCGACCGTTACGGCCAGGGTCGTGGTCGCGGCCCGCGAGACGATGATGGGAATGCCGGCGACCAGGGACTTCCTGACCATCTCGGACGAGATTCGCCCGGAGATGACGAGATGCGTGCGAGACAGGTCGAGACCGCGGCGCGCCCCGCATCCGACGACGCGGTCGAGCGCGTTGTGGCGTCCGATGTCCTCCGCCAAGGCGACCACCTGCCGACCGTCCAGCAGGGCCACGACGTGGACGCCGCCCGTGAGGGCATGGAGCGCGGAGTCGAACACCGCCGCGATCGCGGCGCGGATATCGTCGGTGGTGATCGTGTAGTCCGACGAGAGCCGCGGCAGCGTCTCCGTGTCGATGCCCGACCTGCTCCGGCCGCCGCCGGTGAAGATCGTCACTCGATGGCTCTCCACCGCGACGGGATTGGTCGTGACGACGTCCAGCCGGTTCTGCTCGATCCGGATCGACTCGATCTCGTCGACGCCGGCGATGATCTGCTCGGTCAACAGATAGCCGATGACGAAGTCCTCGAGATCCACCGGGCTCATCATCGCCGTCATCGCCTGCCGCCCGTTGACGAAGAGCGCCATCGGCACTTCCTCGATCACCTCGTGGAAGTCGCGCGTCGCGGCGGTACCGTCGACCTTGAGGCAGGGAATCCTCTTGTACATGGTCTCCCGTCCGGAAGAGTGGCTCCGTGGATGAGAAGAACGATCGCGGCGTCCCGCCTCTCGGGGGACAGGAATTCCAACCGCTTGGTCCCGCCTCCCGACGCGCCGGATCGCGCGTGATTAGGGGACATTGTACCACTCCGATTATCCTGTTCCAAGTCGACGGCGGCCCCGGACCGTGGCCGCAGAACCTCTTCGAGGCTATCGGGACGCCGCCGCCGCACGAACCGCCAGTCGTTGCTCCGGAAAGTGCCGACTCTGCCGCTCGAACCGAGGAGCCCGATTGCGAAGAACTCCGGACCATACCGATCCTTGACGATCCGGCCCAGATTGGTGTCGATCGGCGTCCAGCCGTACTTCAATCAGTACTCGAAATTTCCCAGCAGATCGCTACTCGCCAGGCGATGCTCTTCCGGTCTCGTCCAGAGGTGCGCATTATGGGCCCAGATGATGAGCTTTCGGTCCGGCACAACGGTCTCCCGGAACTCCTCTACGCGCTGCGCCATGAAGCGATCGCGGGCGATGTAGCGCTCGCGTCCCGTCAGGGTCTGACCCCGCAGATCCTCAGCCAAGCCCTCGGCGACCATGCCGGCGATCGTCAGCTTGAGCGTCTCGTTAGGAGACCTGCCACCGGTCCCCGCTGCCTGGCGAAACGCACCGGCAAGCCCCTCGTAGTATGCAGTCCCCGCCACCACCGCCGGATTGTCGGCATCGCAGCGACGCTGACGCTTCAGGATCTCTACCCAGGCGCCGCGCTCCGGGTCGTCGTCGTCCGATTGGCCGCCAAGTAGTATCGCCGCCTCCTGCATCAGCTGGTCGGCGCCGGCGAAGTTGTACTTGAAATGCTGACGATCGATTCCGAAGACGCGGAGCGGTCGTTCCGTCGCGTAGGTGGAGAGGATGTACGTGAAGAGCTCTTCCATCTCCTCGGTCTGCCAGCACTTGAACAACCCGTCGACTCCGCGCCTCGCCTCGCCTTCGCGCACCATGTCCTCGCAAGCGAAGAAAAGCGGAGCGATCGAACTCTCGAACAGCAGCACGTCGAAACCATCGTGCTCGTGCAAGTGACGGATGATCGACGTTTTGGCGGTCGTGTACTCCGACGTCCAGTGGTAACTCTCGCCGAGGCCGACGATACGGCTCGCACCCAGCGAGGAGTCGAGCGATGCCAGGAACGCCGGATCCATCTCCTTCAGATCGGCCGTTGCCACGGCCCGTTGCTCCAGCGTCGCTCGGATCCGCGGGTCGGCCTTGCCGACGAACCAGGTATCGAACGGCACCAGCGGCAAGACCACCACCCAGACGACGGCCACCGTCGCGAGGAAGCACCCGCCCGCCTGCAGGAACGCCTTGGCAGACGGGCCGGACGCCGAAAACGACCGGACAACTGCCACACCGGAACCTGCACAGGCCACCAGCGCCACAATCGCCGTGAGCACGCTGCCAAGGTAACGCTCACCCCCGCGACCGACTACCGACAGCAAAAGCCCCAAGGCGATCCCTATCCAGAGAATCCTTTTCATCACGTCGTCGCTTTCGCAGAATCCGCTTCCCATCGATAGACGACCTTACCGAAGCGCTCCGGGTCCGTATAGGTCCGACGCAGGAATGCGGCCTCTTCGCCCGCGGCGTACACGGAATCGACGATCGGCGCCAGCGCACCCTGCCGCCGCCGACCACCGTCGAAAGCCCCCGAACACCCCCCGAGGCCCCTCTGGAGTCCCGATTCCCACCCCCACCAGGCCCACCG
>JAQULN010000003.1 GCA_028718575.1 Candidatus Krumholzibacteriia bacterium
TGCGATTCGACGACGACAGCATCCGGGAGCTGGCACGCATCGCCGCCGAGCTGAACAAGCGCCTGGAGAACATCGGCGCGCGCCGGCTGCAGACCATCCTGGCGCTGTTGCTCGACGAACTGCTCTTCGAGGTGCCGCAGGCGCGGACCGGCCCGTTCACCGTAACGGTCGCGTTCGTCCAGGAACGGCTGGGGTCGATCATCAAGGACGAGGATCTGAGCCGGTACATCCTCTGAGGGGGGCGCGGCGGTGTGCGCCTGCTCCGATCCCAGACACCGCGACAGTGGAAATCCGCCGGCGAGGTGCTATCTTGAGATCCGCTTGTCCCCGCCGCCCCGCGCGGCGAGTGTCGAACCACGGAAGGCTGCCTGGACGGAGGTCCTGCGACGGCCCGAGGAGCTCGCGATGACGCCCAGCAAGATGAAAGGCACGGCCCCCAAGAAGACGGCGAAGGACGCCAAGAAGACGGCGAAGAAAGGCAAGGCGGCGAAGTCTCGCCGGGCGGCGACGACTGGAACGCTCAAGGCTCCGGTCAGCCGGAAGAAGGCAGCGCCCGCCGGCAAGACATCGGCTGCCCGGCGCAAAACCGCCCCGCGCCGGCGTTCCAACGCCCCCAGTCGCAAGGACTTCCTGCGCATCAACGATTTCAGCCTGCAGGAGTTGCGCGCCATCCTGGATCTGGCGCGCAAACAGAAGCCCCTGGCCCGCCGGCACGCGCTGCCGCCGAGCCTGCCGGGCCGGCAGCTCGCCTGTGTCTTCGCCAAGCCCAGCCTGCGCACGCGCGTGAGCTTCGAGCTCGCGATCCGTCAGCTCGGCGGCAATTCGCTGTTCATCACGGACAAGGAGATCGGCCTGGGCACGCGGGAGTCGGTCAAGGATGTCGCCAAGGTGCTCAGCCGCTACGTCGACGGTATCATGATCCGCTGGTTCGACCAGGGCGAGGTCGACGAGCTGGCGGCGCACGCCACGGTACCGGTGATCAATGGCCTGACCGACCTCTTACATCCCTGCCAGGTCATGGCCGACATCATGACGGTCGAAGAACATCTCGGTACGATCGACGGCAAGAAGGTCGTCATGGTGGGCGACGGCAACAACCTGGCCAACAGCTGGATGAACGCCGCCAGCGTATTCCCGTTCCAGTTTACGCTCGCCTGCCCGCCCGGCTACGAGCCGAGCGCGGAGGTTCGCGCGCGGGCCGAGCAGGCGGGGGCGCAGATTGCGATCACGCATGATCCAACGGCCGGCGTCCAAGGCGCGCACGTCATCTACAGCGACTCGTTCTACAGCATGGGCCAGGAGGCCGAGGCGCAGAAGCGGCGCCGCGATTTCGCGCCGTTCCGGCTGACCGCCGACCTGCTCAGCGGGGCGGATCCCGGCCATATCGTTTTGCACTGCCTGCCGGCGCATCGCGGCGAGGAGATCACGGACGAGGTGATGGACGGACCGCATTCGGTGGTTTACGATGAGGCGGAGAACCGCCTGCACGCGCAGCGGGCGATCCTGGCCACCTTCCTCAAGTAAAGGCACGGCGCTGCAAGAACGCGACCAACAGGGTAGGCGCCTGACGAGTGGGGCCTGGCTCGTGAGCCTGGCCCTGCTCACCGGTCTGGCCATGGTCCAGTCTTGCGCTCATCCCATGCCGCCGGGAGGCGGGCCGCTGGATACGACCCCGCCCTGGCTCGCTGCGGCGTACCCTGAGAGCGCGTCAGTCGGCCAGGGACCGCTCGACCGTCTGCGTTTCGACTTCAGCGAAAAGATGGACCGCGCCGACGCGTTCCGCTGGTTGCGCGTCTATCCACGCCGCGTCATTCGCGCCACCAAATGGAGCGGCGCGCAGAGCGCGGTCGTCCTGCTGGAAACGCCGCTGCCGGCCGATACCGTCGTGGTCGTCGAGCTGCTTCCCGGCATGAAGGACAACCATGGCGTCCTGCAGCCTCGCGGCCGCATGTGGGCATTCGCTACCGGCGACTCGCTGCCGGCCGGCGAAGTCACCGGCAAGCTCGTGCTCGACCGCAAGCCTCTGGTCGGCGCGGTCGTCGAGCTGTTTCCGGATGGGCCGGATTCGGTGCGGCTTCAACAGCGGCCGGTCTTGCGCCGAACCGTGACCGATTCGACCGGCGCCTACCGTTTACGCTGGCTGCCGCTCAGCGGCGAGGGTTGGCTGCTGCGCACCTATGACGACCGCAACCGCGATTGGCGCCCCAGCGACAACGAGGCCGCGCGCCTCTGGCCGGACACGCTGCGCCTCGCGGCCGCCGCGCCGCGCCTGGACCTGGGCCTGCGCACGCTGTATCAACCCAACACACCGGGAATGTTGACCGGTCGTCTCGCGGGCCGTCCGGCAGCGGCGGGCTCTGTCCTCGCGTTCGTGCAGACGATCGCCGAGGCCGACTCGGGATTCGCGCCGGCGCCGCAAGCGAAGACGGCCCGCGCGGGCCAGGTCGTGCCGGACACCGGGCTTTTCACCTTGCGCGACGCTGGGCCGGGATTCGTGCGCGCGATCTTCTTCGTCGACCAGGACGGGGACAGCCTGCTGTCGCCGGTGCCGCTGGCGGCGGATACGCTATGGACGCTCGAGCCGTGGGCGCTGATCGACAGCGTCACGGTCGACCCGGGCCTGGCGGCGAACATCGCGGCGCCGGTCTGGCCTGACACGTTGACTCCGTGGAGCGCGCCGGCAACCGTCGATACGGCCGCGGCGGCCGCGCAACCCGATTCGGCGGCGGCGCTGCCCGAGGAGCGTTGAGATGGGTGTCTTACGCTTCACCAAGATGCACGGCGCCGGCAACGATTTCGTGATGGTCGCGGCGCGGGATCTGCCGGCGGCCAGATCGCTCGCGGTAGACCGCATCGCGGCGCTCTGCAACCGGCGCACCGGCATCGGCGCCGAC
Organism: Candidatus Krumholzibacteriia bacterium; assembly: GCA_028718575.1. Classification (GTDB taxonomy): domain Bacteria; phylum Krumholzibacteriota; class Krumholzibacteriia; order LZORAL124-64-63; family LZORAL124-64-63; genus Glo-17. The sequence goes on from JAQULN010000003.1 coordinate 2,895, forward strand.
GGCCTGATCATCGTCGGCCCGGCAGCGGCGGCCGACGTGCGGATGGACTATTTCAACGCCGATGGCGGCGGCGCAGCGATGTGCGGCAACGGCGCGCGCTGCACGATCGCCTTCGCGCATCAACTGGGGCTGGTCGGCGAAACAGGGACACTCGCGACCGCCAGCGGCGACCTGGCGTTTCGTGTGCACGGCCCGGGCGACATCGAGGTCGACCTGCCGGCGCCGCGCGACCTGACCTTGAACATCGCGCTGGCCGGTTCGCCTTATGCGGCGCATCATGCCTGCAACACCGGCGTGCCGCACCTCGTCATCCCCGTCGCCGACGTCGACGCGGTCGACGTCGCCGCCGCGGGACCGCTCCTGCGCCGGCATTCGCACTTCGCGCCGTTGGGCACGAATGTCGACTGGATCAGCAAAAGCGATCGCGAGGGCGTGTGGCGGCTGCGCACGTTCGAACGTGGCGTGGAGGCCGAGACCTTGGCTTGCGGCACGGGCGCAGCAGCCGCAGCCGCGGTCCTGGTCAGCCTGGCGCTGGCGGCGTCGCCGGTCGCCATCCGGACCAGCAGCGGCGATCATTTACAGTTGAGTGTGGACCTGGAAGTTTCCCGCCTCGCCCTGCGTGGGCCGGCGGTCGTAGTGTTCGCGGGAGAGGTGGCCGAACATGAATGAAAAGAAGTGGTTGCGCGAAGGAGTCTACACCGCGTTAGTGACGCCGTTCAGCAGCGATGGCACCGTGGACCGCAAGGCGTGGCAGCGTCTTGTGGAGCGCCAGCTCGCCGCCGGTGTCGCGGGCGTGGTGCCGGCGGGGTGTACGGGAGAAGCGGCGGCCCTGACGTTCGACGAGCGGGAGTATCTGGTCCGCAGCGCGGTCGAGATCTGCCGCGGGCGCTGTCTGGTCGTGGCCGGCAGCGGTTCGAACAACACCGAGCAGACGATCGAGCTGACCAGAAACGTCCAGGCGTGGGGCGTCGACGCCGCGATGCTGATCACGCCATACTACAACAAACCTCAGCAACACGGGCTGGTCGCGCATTTCCGCAAGGTGGCGCGCGCAGTGGATCTGCCGCTCATGTTGTACAACGTTCCCGGCCGGACCGCCTGCAACCTGCTGCCCGAAACGGCCGCGATTCTGGCCGCGGAGCGGGGGATTGTGGCGGTCAAGGAAGCCAGCGGCAATCTCGATCAGATCGAGCGGGCCATTGCCCAGACCGGCCTGCAAGTCTTTTCCGGCGACGACGGACTGAACTTCCAGATCTTCGGCCTGGGCGCCAGCGGCACGGTTTCGGTCGTCAGCAATTTGCTGCCGGGCAGCGTTGTGCGGTTCTGGGAAGCCTGGCGCTCGGGCGACATCGCGACCGCCTGGAAGCTGAGCCGCCTGCTCGATCCCACGGCGCGCGCCTGCTTTATCGAGACGAGCCCGGCGCCCGTCAAGGAGTTGCTCGCGCTGGCCAACCTGTGCCGGCGCGAACCGCGCTTGCCGCTGATGCCGGTCACCGAGGACAGCCTCAAGCATCTGGTGCAATTCTACGAGTCGACACTCGGCGATTTCATGGCGCGCGACCGGGAGGTTCGGGGGTGATCCTGGTCACCGTGCATGGAGCCGAAGGCCGCATGGGCCGGCTGGTGGCCGACCTGGTCGCCGCGAGCGAAGACTGCCGGCTGGCGGCGTTGGTCACCGAGCCCGGCCGCGACCGGCCAGCGGTTGCATGGTCCGCCGGCTTGCCGCTGACCGGACAGGACCGCCTGGCCGACGTGCACCCCACCGGCGGCGTCATCGTCGATTTCAGTCTGGCCACGGCTCTAACGGGGTTGTTGGAGCAGAATCGGCGACTCGCGGCGCCGCTGGTGATCGGCACGACTGGTTTCGCTGCCGACCATCTGGCCGCCCTGCGGGCGCACGCCGCCGAGGTGCCGGTGGTCCTTTCGCCGAACTTCTCGATCGGTGTGCCGGCGCTACAGATGGCGCTGCGGCTGCTGGCGCGGACCCTGCCCGCCGGTTTCGACGCTGCCCAGGTGGAAACCCACCACCGCGCGAAGTTGGACCGCCCGAGCGGCACGGCACGCTGGCTCGCCGCCGCTTGGCAGCAGGAACGGGGCGCGGCCGAGGTCACGATCAGCTCGCAGCGACTGGGCGGCGTCGTCGGCGAGCACCGCTGGACGCTGGCGGATCAAGAAGAAACCCTCGAATTGACGCATCGGGCCCACTCGCGGCGCGCATTCTTGCGCGGGGTGCTCCCGGCGATCCGCTTCGCGAGTCTGGCCAAACCCGGCTATTACGGGTTGCAGGACGTGCTGGCCGATCTGGCGGCCAGATCCTGAACGGCACACGCAAAACGCCGGTAGCGCACGCGGCGCGCCCGGCGAGCGAGTTCTGGCGATTGAGCGTCGAGTCAGCGCGCTGCGAGCGAGGCCAGTCTGCTCTTGATCCGGCTGGCGCGTTTGCGCGGAATGATGCCCTTGCGCGCCATGACGTCGACGCGGCTGTACATATCGGTCAGCTGTTCTTGGCGCTCGGCGGCGCCGGCGGGAAGATTGCGGTATGTTTTCAGCGCGCCGCGCATGGCCGCCTAGTTCTGGCGGTTGCGCTCGCGGCGCTTGCGGCTCGTGAGGAGCCGCTTCTTGCAGCTCTTGTGATGAGGCAAGGCGTTAGACCTCCCAGACTCTGCACCGCCGGACGTTGGTCCGCCGGATCGTCCGCCGGCTCGTTATCGAACGGGCAAGTCTAACCACGCTGGGCGTCTATGTCAAGGAAGCGTACGCAACAGGACGGCAAGAACGCGACCGCACGACCGGCGCTGGAGGCGAAGCTGCGCCTCTTGCCGGACAGCCCCGGGGTCTACTTGCACAAGGACGACCGCGGCCGTGTGCTCTACGTCGGCAAGGCCAAACGTCTGAAAGACCGGGTTCGCTCGTATTTCCAGGCGGGCAGCGAACACGAGCCGAAAACCGCGGAACTCGTGCGACACGTCGCCGATGTCGACTATATCGCGACCGCGGACGAGGTCGACGCGCTGGTCATCGAGAGCCAGCTCATCAAGGAGTACCGGCCCCGTTACAACGTCCGCCTCAAGGACGATAAGCAGTACCCCTACCTGCGGATCAGCCTGGGAGAGACCTTCCCGCGTTTGAGCGTCGTGCGCCGCGTTGCGGCCGACGGCGCCCGCTATTTCGGTCCCTACACCGATGTGCGCGCGATGCGCGAGACGCTCAAGTTCGCGGCGGGGTGTTTCCAGGTGCGTACCTGCAGCCTGGACCTGCCGGATCGCACCGTATCGCGACCGTGCCTCGATCACCAGATCGGGCGCTGCACGGCGCCTTGTGTCGACCTCGTGAGCCCCTCCGCGTACTGTTTGCAAGTACGGCAACTCATCGCGTTTCTGGACGGACAGGACCGCGCGCTGCTGAGCGAACTGAAGGCGCAGATGACGGCGCACGCGCAGGCGCGCGAGTTCGAAGCGGCGGCGCGCGAGCGCGACCGGATCGCGCAGCTCGAAACCACGCTCGCCGGCGGTCGCGGCCCGGCGATGATCGGCGGCGATGCGGATGCCTGTGGGCTGGTGCGCGATGGGACGGACGCCTGCGGCGTTATCTTGCGGATTCGCGGCGATCGCCTGCTGACGGCGCACCATTTCCTGCTGCGCGACCTCTGGGACCATACGCCGCCGGCGTTCCTCGCGCAATTGTTGCGGGAGTACTACCCACAGGCCGGTGATATTCCGCCGCTGGTCTTGCTGAGCCACGAACTGGACGATCTGGCGACCTGGTCGGCCTGGCTGACGCGCCTGCGCGGCCGGCGGGTCGACCTGCGCGTGCCCCGGCGCGGCCGCCGGCGCGACGCGGTGGCGCTGGCGTTGAAGAACGCCGCCTTCAAGCTCGGCGAGCGCAAACTGCGGGATGTCATGGCCGGGCGCGGCCGCGTCGAGCCCGGCGACCTCGCGCTGCAGGAGGCGCTGGGCCTGCATCGGGTGCCCGAGACGATCGAGTGTTTCGACATCTCCAACTGGCAGGGCCGCGAGACGGTCGCCGCGCTGGTCTATTTCAAGGGCGGCAAGCCACTCAAGGCGCGGTACCGGCGTTTCCGCATCCGTAACGTGGCGGGTCCGGACGACGTGGCGAGCATGGAAGAGGTTCTCGACCGCTACTACGGCAAGCTGGCGGCAAAGCTAGAGCGACCGGCCGATCTGGTCGTCGTCGACGGGGGTGTCGGTCAGCTCGGCCGCGCGCGGGCGGTGCTGGCCCGGCACGGCTTCGCCGACACCGATCTGATCGGCCTCGCGAAGCGCGAAGAGACCATCATGCGCGAAAGCGGACCCTTGCAGCTTTCGCGGCGCAACCCGGCGCTCCAGCTCCTGCAGCGCGTGCGCGACGAGGCGCACCGCTTCGCGATCACGTACCACCGGCTGTTGCGGGATCAGCGAACGACCGCGAGCGAGCTCGACTTGATTCCCGGCATTGGCCGCGTCAAGAAGCTGTCGCTGCTGCACCATTTCGGATCGGTCGCGCGCCTGCGCAGCGCCACGGCGGTCGAACTCGCAGAGGTTCGCGGCCTGCATGAGCGGGATGTCGCGCGGATCCTCAGCTACTTCGCCGATCAGCCCGAAAGAGACACCCATGATTGATCCGGCGGCAGGCTGGGACCGGGCGATCGACGGTTGCCTCGCGCAACTCGCCGCCGAGCGCGGCTTGGCGCGGGCTACGCTGGCGGCCTATCAGCACGACCTGCAGCGCTTGCGCGCCTGGGCTCGAGGCGCCGGTATCGGCGATCCGTACGCGCTGACCGCGGACGACCTGCGCGCGTTTTTGATCGCAGCCGCCGCAGAATTGGCGGCGCGGTCGCGAGGCAGGCTCGTTTCCACCCTGCGCGCCTTTGGCCGCTACCTGGCCGAGACCGGCCGCGCGGCCGCTGACCCGGCGGCCACCCTGCGGGGGCCCAAGGTCGGGCGGCCGCTGCCGGACTTCTTGAGCGTCGCCCAGGTCGAGCGGCTGCTCTCGACGGCGACCGGCGCGAGTCCGCGCGATCTGCGGGACCGAGCCATCCTCGAAGTGCTCTATGGCTGCGGGCTGCGGGTCAGCGAACTTTGCGGCGCGGATCTGGCCGATCTCGACCAGGCGGCGGCGACCCTGCGCGTGCGCGGCAAGGGCAGCAAAACGCGCGTGGTCCCGGTGGGGCAGCCGGCGCTGGCTGCTCTGGCGGCCTATCTCGCGCGCGGGCGGCCGCAACTGCTGAGCCAACGGCCGACCGCGGCGCTGCTGTTGAACCGGCGCGGCGGCCGCCTCAGCCGGGTGTCGGTCTGGCAACTTCTGCAGCGCTGCGCGACCGCCGCCGAGCTGGCCGGACGCATTTCGCCACATACGCTGCGCCATTGCTATGCGACGCATCTGCTCGAGGGCGGCTGCGATCTGCGCATCGTGCAGGAACTGCTCGGTCATGCCGACCTGTCGACGACCGAAATCTACACGCACGTGGACCGCGCCTTCGTGCAGGAGGCCTACCGGAGCGCCCATCCGCGCGCGCGACTGCCGCGCCGCGGCTGAAGCGGCGCGAGGGGGTTGCCGCCGCACCGGCGGTGTGAGAGCTGTGGTACGGCTTTGACAGACTTCTGGCCCGGTGGTAACTTCGCTGCCGGCGCCGCGCTGGCGGCCGCCACGGCGGACGGAATTGCCCAGTCGCGAGGTATCTTCTTGACCGAGCAAAAGATCATCCTGAGCGGCATGCGGCCGACCGGACGCCTGCACTGGGGCAATTTCACCGGCGCCCTGGAGAACTGGCTCCGCCTGCAGGACACGTACAGGTGCCACTTCATGGTCGCCGACTGGCACGTCCTGACCACCGCACTGGACCGTGCCGGCGAAATCCCCGACAACACGCGCGAGATGGTGCTGGACTGGCTGGGCGCCGGCCTGGACCCCGAGCGATCGGTCATCTTCATCCAGTCGCGGATCAAGGAACATGCGGAGCTGTTCTTGATTCTCGCGATGCACATCAGCCTTGGACGCCTCGAGCGCAATCCCACGTTCAAGGAGCAGGTCAAGGATCTCGAGCTCAAGGGCGAGATCAGCTTCGGCCACCTCGGCTACCCGGTGCTCCAAGCCGCCGACATCCTGGCCTACCGCGCCGCGGCGGTGCCGGTCGGCGAAGACCAACTGCCGCACCTGGAGCTCACCCGCGAGATGGCGCGCCGCTTCAACAACCATTTTGGCGAGGTCTTTCCGGAACCGGAAGCGCTGGTAACCAGGTTTGCCCGCTTTCCCGGCACCGATGGGCGGCGCATGAGCAAGTCGCTCGGCAACACGATCGAGATCTCGGCCTCGCCCGACGAGATCGCGGCCAAACTCATGCCGGCATACACCGATCCCGGACGCCAGCGACGGAGCGACCCGGGCAACCCGGAGATTTGCGCGATCTACACCTGGTACCAGCGCTTTCTGCCGAACGAGGCCGAACGAACGGCGGGCGAGTGCCGCACCGCCGCCCGTGGCTGCGTCGACTGCAAACGCTTGCTGCTGGCTGGCGTGACCGACTTCTTCGCACCGCTGCGACAACGGCGTGACCAGTTCGCCAAGGATTCGGAACTGGTCACGCAGATCATCGAGGACGGCTGCGCGCGGGCCCGCGCCGCGGCGCAGCAGACCATGGCCCAGGTGCACGCCGCGATGGGCATTGGTTGAACCGCATGGAGAAGGAACTCCCGTGATTCGACCCCGTGAAGACATCGTCGCGACCGATCCCGCTCCGGCGGCGCCGAGCGCGCCGGCCGCAACCACGGCCGCCGCGGGCACGGCAACCGGCTGGGACGTCGAGAGCTTGCCGCCGGAGCTGGATTACTTCCGGCGCAGCGAAGCTTACCAGGTCGAGCTGACCGGCTTCCAGGGACCGATGGATCTGTTGCTCTATCTCATCCAGAAGGATGAGATCGACATCCACGACATCCCGATCAGCCGCATCACCGAACAATTCATCCGCCACATCGAAGTCATGCACGCGGTCGCCCTGGACCAGGCCGGCGAGTTCATGGCCATGGCGGCCACGCTCTTGGTGATCAAGTTGAAGATGTTGATGCCGCGGCAGGCTGATCTCGACGAGGAACCGGAAGAGGCGGACCCCCGCGCCGAACTGGTCCGGCGCCTGCTCGAATACAAGCGCTTCAAGGAAGCCGCGCAGCTCCTGCGCGCCTGCGAGGACCAACGCGCCCAGTACCACGTCCGGCAGGCGCGCTACCCGTTCCTCGACGAGCGCGAGCACGAACCCGCGCTGCGGCTGGAAATGTTCGACCTGTTGTCGGCGTTGGCCGCCGTGTTGGACCGCGTACAGGCAAAAACGGTGCATGCGGTTTTGCGCGAGCCGTTCACGGTCGCAGAGAAGATCAAGTTGATCCTGGCGGTCGTGAGCGAGCAGGCGACCGTGCGGTTCGAGGATTGCTTCCGCTGCGACGCGATCCGCATGGAGGTTATCGTGACGTTCATCGCGATCCTCGAACTGATCAAACGCGGGGAACTCGCCGCTTTTCAAACGGAACCACGTGGACCGATCTGGCTGCAGGCCCGCCAGGCGGAGCCCGCGCGTGTGGCGGAACAAGAGGCATGACGGTGAAACGCGAAATCGAAGCCTTGCTCTTCGCCACAGATAGCCCCCTCGGCGTCAGCCGATTGCGGAAACTGTTCCCCGACGCCGCGCCCGCGGATTTCAAGGCAGCGGTGCAGGAACTCCAGAACGAGTACGAAGTGGCGGACCACGCGTTTACCATCGTCGAATTCGGCGGTGGCTGGCAAATCGCCACACGGCCGGAATACGCGCCGCTGGTGGAGCGTCTGCTGCGCTCGCGCAAGTACACGCGCCTGTCGCGCGCTGGCCTGGAGGTCCTGGCCATCATCGCCTATCGCCAGCCCATCACACGGCTGGAGATCGACGAGATTCGCGGCGTTCAGTCGAGCGGCGCCTTGGCGACGCTACAGGAGCGCAACCTGATCACGATCGTCGGCCGCAGCGAGGCGATCGGACATCCGTTGCTGTACGGAACGACCCGCGAGTTCCTCGGCCACCTCGGTCTGCGCGGACTATCGCAGCTGCCGAATCTGCCGACGCTCGAGTCGGTGGTCGAGAACCGGGAAGACCTGCGGGCCTTTGCCAATCAGTTCGGCGAAGAGCTCAGCGACGACGATTTCGAACTGCTGCAAGACAGGCAGGAAAGCGAAGCGGACAACGGCGCAGGTGATGAAGCTGGCGCAGACTCAGACGCGTGCACAGAAGCCGGCGACGATATGGCGGACGAGCATCCGCAAGAGGAAATGGCGCCCGACGGGCTGCCGAATGCGACCACCGGGGAGGCACGGCCGGGTGACGCCACCGCCGAGCGGACGTGAGGGATTGCTGCGATTGAACCGTTTCCTGGCCCAGGCCGGATACGGTTCGCGGCGTGGGGTCGAAACGCTGATCCAGTCCGGACGCGTCGCCGTCGGGGGCCGCACGGTCACCGACCTTTCCTGGCGCGTCGACCCCGCGACGCACCAAGTGACTGTCGACGGCCAACCGGCCGTCCTACCGCCGGATACGCGCGTCTACGCTTTCCACAAACCCTTGCACGTCGTCTGCACGATGCGGCCGCAGGCGGGACAAACCGGCCTGGCGGCCTATCGCCGCACCGGCGCCTTGCCAGAGCGGTTCCAACCGATCGGCCGCCTCGACCACGACAGCAGCGGCTTGTTGCTGTGGACCGACGACGGCTTGCTGGCGCAAGCCCTGCTGCGCCCCCGCAACGAAGTCTGGAAGACCTACCGCATCGAGCTCGCGCGCCCGCTCAGCCGGCGCGCGGAGCGCTTGTTGACCGGCGGTACGCTCGAACTCGACGGCCGTCCGGTCTTGCCCTGCCATCTGGACCTCGTTTCCGACGACCGGCGGTGCTGGCAGATCGAGCTGCACGAGGGCCGTAACCGGCAGATCCGGCGCATGATCGCCGCGATCGAGAATAGCGTGTTATCGTTGACTCGCACAGCGATCGGCCCCGTGAAGCTCGGCCGGTTGCATCCCGGCGGATTTCGGCGGCTCGGCGCACGCGAGCTATCCGCCCTGCGCCAGGCCGCCGGTCTCGCCACTCCCCATTGAGGCCTCGGCGCAGACCCGGCCGACGCCGGGCGCGGCGGCGGCTGGAAAGGCAGCGACATGGATCTGAAATCGCTATTTCGCAAAGGGATCCGCGAAGCGCGTCCGTACGCGCCGGGCAAGCCGATCAGCGAGGTCGAGCGGGAGTTCGGCTTGCGCGACGTGGTCAAGCTGGCCAGCAACGAGAATCCGGAAGGACCCCTGCCCGAGGTGGTGGCGGCCATCCGGACGGCCGTCGCCGAGGTGAATCGCTACCCCGACGGCGCCGCACACGAGCTGACGCACGCCCTGGCCTCGTTTCTCGGCGTCGAGCCGGCGGCGATCCTGCTGGGCAACGGCAGCAACGAGGTCATCAACATGCTGGTGCGCGGGCTGGTCTCGCCCGGCGAGAACGTGATCTTCGCGCAGAAGAGCTTCATCGTCTACCCCTTGATCGGCCGGGTGCACTTCGAGACCGGCCGCTCCGTACCGCTGGACGCGCAATTGCGCCACGATTTGCCGGCGATGGCCGATGCGATCGACGACAAGACCAAGGTGGTCATCATCTGCAATCCGAACAATCCGACCGGGACCTATGTGACCGCGGCGGAGTTCCAGCGCTTTCTGCAACGCGTGCCGCCGCGCGTGATCGTCGCGGTCGATGAGGCCTACTACGAGTACGTGACCGCCGACGACTATCCGCAGACCTTGCCGCTGCGCGCGCAGCACCCCAACCTTTTCATCTTGCGGACGTTCAGCAAGATCCACAGCCTGGCGGGCCTGCGGATCGGCTACGGGATCGGGCATCCCGACCTGGTCGGCGAATTGCACAAGACCCGCGAACCGTTCAACGTGAACTCGCTCAGCCAGGCTGGCGCGCTGGCTTGCTTGCGGCACTGGGACGTGGTGGCGCCGCGGGCGCGACGCAACCGGGAACAGCGCGAATGGCTGGCCGCCGAACTCGCGCGCCTCGGCTTGCAGGTGGTTCCGAGCCAGACGAATTTCTTGTTTTGCACGCTGCCCGGACGAAGCGGCGCGGATCTGGCCGAGCGCCTGCTGCGCGAAGGCGTGATTGTCAGGCCCATGGACGCTTTCGGTCTGTCCGACGGCGAGGGGGCTTTGCGCATCTCGGTCGGTCTGCCGGCAGAGAACCGTCGCTGTGTCGACGCGCTGGCGAAAGTGCTGGGGTAGCCGAGCATGGAGAGGCTGCCGACCGTCGCCGAACTCCGCGCGGCGGGAAAATGCCTGCCGCCGGAGGCCGTGATCGCGATCGATGGACCGGCGGGTTCCGGCAAATCGACGACCGCCCGCGCGTTGGCCCGCCGGCTGGGGTTGGCCTACGTGGACAGCGGGGCCATGTACCGCGCCCTGACACACGCCGCGCTCGCTGTCGGTTGCGATCCGGGCGACGGCGCCGCCCTCGCGCGGTTGCTCGCCGCGGCAGACCTCCAACTGCGGCCGGGCGAACGCGAAACTGCGGTGGTCTGGAACGGCCGCGATGTTTCGCAGGCGATCCGCACGCCCGAGGTCGATGCCGCCGTCTCCGCCGTCTCGGCGCAGGCTGCGGTCCGCGAGCGCATGGTGGAGCGCCAGCGGCAGTTGGGGCGGCAGGGCGGCGTGGTCATGGAAGGCCGCGATATCGGCAGCGTCGTGTTCCCGCTCGCCAATGCCAAGCTGTACCTGGACGCCAGCCTCGCCGCGCGCGCGGAGCGGCGTTGGAAACAGTACCGCGAACGCGGGGAGACCATCGCACGGGAGATCGTGCAGCGGGACCTGGCGGCGCGGGACCAACTCGACTCGAATCGCCGGGAGAGTCCCCTGACCATCAGTCCGGATGCCCTGGTCATCGACACGAGCGACTTCAATCAAGAGCAGCAGATCGAAGCGGCCGTGCTGGCCAGTCGCACCAACGCCTGGCTCGACGCCCGCACGGACTGGGATACCGCGCGGGCTTGGCGGACCCTGAGCGCCAAGTACCGCCTTGTCTATCACGTGTTGACGCCGCTGCGGCGCCTGCTGGGACAACGCGTCGTTGGGCGCCGGGCACCGACGGTTCCGCCCGGCGTGATCCTGGCGAGCAACCATGTCTCCTGGTTCGATCCGCCCCTGGTCGGCGGCACCTTCCGGCGCGGCCCCGTCCGGTCGCTCGCCAAGCGGGAGCTGTTCGCCATTCCGCTGCTGGGAGCGCTGCTCCGCTGGCTGGACACCATTCCGATCAACCGGCGGGGCTATGACGCGGAGGCTTTTGCCGCGGCCCGCGCGGCCCTCGAACGTGGCGACAACCTGTTCATCTTCCCGGAAGGAACGCGGCGGCCGGTCGGCCGGCCGGGCCCGATCAAAGGCGGCCTGGGCATTCTGGCGCTGGAAACGGGCGCCCCGATCCTGCCGATCTTCGTCCGGGGCACCTGCGCCCTCATGTGGGGAGGCAACCCTGCCTCGCCGCTGGAAGTTCGCTATGGACCCCTGGTGCGGCTGCACGCGTTGCCGCGCCTGCGGCAGGACTTCGACCGCAAGGAGATCACCCGCCGGATCGGCTCGCTCTTCCTGGCGATCATCGAGGAACTGCAGGTCCGTTCCTACCTCGAACGCCCCGAAACTGATCTGGAACGGCGACTTCGCTTGGACCAACAGCGCGTTCAGCGGCGCAAACAGCCGTTCGGCTAGCCAGCAGCCGTCCCTGAACCGTCCGGGCGCATGTTGCGGATCGCGCCGGCGATGGAAACCCGGGCGCGTTCACAGCTTGCAACTTCTTGTCCAGTCGTGTATATTCGCCTTCCGGCCAGTCCGCCCGGACTGGTATTTTCGTGTGTTTTAAGGAGGCTGATCAACGATGTCCTTGAACCCCAACCCCGGGTCCGACGAGCAGGGTGGCGCGCAGGCGCCGCAGCTTTCGGACGTGAACACCGAGTCCCGATCCCCCGCGGCCGACCGCCGGCCCGGGAGCAGTGCGTCCGGCCGCGCGGCCGCGTCGCTGGACGAGGAACTGCAGCCCCGCCTGACGACCGATCTCAGCGAAATCACCATCATCAACGACGATTTCCGCGACGAGGACGGCGAGATAGCCGATCTTTCCGCGGCAGAGATGCTACAGCTCGTCAACACCTATGAGGAAACGCTCACCGATGTCGCCGAGGGCAAGATCCTGCGCGGCAGCGTGGTCGAGGTGCGCGAGAACGAAGTCCTGTTGAACATCGGCTTCAAGAGCGAAGGCGTCATCCCGCTGGAAGAATTCGGGGGCGCCCCCATCAAGCCGGGGGACGAGTTCGACGTGTTCCTGGAGAAGCTCGAAAACCAGGACGGCTTGGTGGCCTTGTCGAAGGAGCGTGCCGATTTCCTCAAAGTCTGGGACAAGATCAAGATTGCACACGAGAACAACGATATCGTCCGCGGTCTCGTCGATCGGCGTATCAAGGGCGGACTCGTGGTCAAGCTCTGGGGCGTGGACACCTTCCTGCCGGGGTCGCAGGTGGCGTTGCGGCAGGTGCCGAATCTGGAAGACCTGATCGGCAAGGAGATCGAGTGTCGCATCATCAAGAAGAACAAGCGGCGGCGCAACGTGGTGGTCAGCCGCCGCATCGTGCTCGAACAAGAGCGTGAATCGAAGAAGAAGAGCCTGATCGCCGAGCTCGAGAAGGGTCAGATTCGGCGCGGCGTGGTCAAGAACATCACGGACTTCGGCGCCTTCGTGGATCTGGGCGGCATCGACGGCCTTTTGCACATCACCGATCTGAGTTGGGGCCGCGTGCAGCATCCGAACGAGGTCGTGCAGATCGGCGACGAGATCGACGTCAAGGTGCTCGATTTCGAGCAGGAGCGAGAGCGGATCAGCCTCGGGCTCAAGCAACTGCAGGCCTACCCTTGGGAGGACGTGGAGAAGAAGTATCCCGAGGGCAGCGTCGTGCGCGGCCGGGTGGTTTCGATCACCAATTACGGCGCCTTCGTCGAGCTGGAGCGCGGCGTCGAGGGCTTGATTCACATCAGCGAGATGAGCTGGACCCGGCATATCAAGCACCCGTCGAAGGTTTTGAACATCGGCGAAGAAGTGAACGTGATGGTGCTGAAGATCGACAAGGAGAACGAGAAGATCAGCCTCGGTCTCAAGCAGACCGAGGAAGATCCGTGGGAATCGCTCGCCAACTCCTATCCGGTCGGCACCATCATCGAGGGCAAGGTGCGCAACCTGACCGACTTCGGCGCGTTTGTCGAGGTCGAGGAAGGCATCGACGGGTTGGTGCACATCAGCGACATGAGCTGGACCAAGCGGGTGCGCCATCCCAAGGAAATGTTGCGCAAGGGCGACAGCGTGACGGTGCAGATCCTGGACATCGATACGCAGAAGCGGCGCATCAGCTTGGGCATCAAGCAGTTGGTCGAGAATCCGTGGCCGAATCTGGCGGACGAGTTCCCCAGCGGCCGCACGATCAACGGAACGGTGATCCGCATGCTGGACCACGGGTTGATCGTCGATCTCGGCAACGACCTCGAGGGCTTCGTGCCGATCGGCCATCTCGGCCTGGCGATCCCCAAGCAGGACAAGCCGCAGTACTACTTCCGCGAGGGCGAACAGCTCGATCTGAAGGTCATCAAGATGGACGTCGAGAACCGGCGGATCGTTCTCTCGCTGAGTGAACGCCTGCAGGATCTCGGCGATGACGCCCGCAGGGAGTTCGTGGCGGCACACCCGCGCCTCGACGACGTCGCCGCGGCGGATGAGGCCGGGGAACATAAGAACGAGATACTGCCGGGTGATGAGGATCTGGCGCTCGAGGCCGCCGACTACGACGTCGAACGCGATGCGGACGATCGTTCGGAACGTGTCGAATAACGGCGCCGCAACCAACCCGCGCAGAATCTGCGCGATCGACCGGGGTGGGGGCATGCCTCCACCCCGGCGGCTTGAAGGATGCGCGCGATGAATCGCGATGCCGCGCTGCCGCTGCGGGTGGCGTTCTGGACCCAGGGTTGCCGCCTCAACCAGTACGACACCGAGGTCGTCAAAACCGCCATCGGCAGATATTGCGCGCTGACGGAAGTTCCCTGGCAAGCCGCGGCCGACCTCTACGTGCTCAATAGCTGCACCGTGACCGGCAAGGCGGCCCAGGCGTGCCGCCGACTGGCGCGGGAAGCGAAGCATCGCCAGCCGCAAGCGCACGTTGTCGTGGTCGGCTGCCACGCCCAAACGCAGCCGCAGGACCTGGCCGCCTTGCCGGAGATTGCCGCCGTCGTGGGCAATACGTGCAAGGTGGATGTCGCGTCGTGGCTGCCGGCCGTCCTGGCCGGCGAAACCGGCGTGGTCAAGGTCGCGCCTTTCGAAGCGGCAGCGCCGCTGATCGAACCGGCGATCGCGTCGTTCAGCGGCCATACGCGCGCGCACGTCAAGATCCAGGACGGCTGCGATCTGCGCTGCTCGTACTGCGCCATCTGGCGGGCGCGCGGACCGGCGCGTTCGCGGTCGCTGGCGGACGTGTTGGCGCAAGTCGGCCGGTTGCACGGGGACGCCCGCTACCGCGAGATCATCTTGACCGGGGTGAACCTCGGCGCCTGGGGGAGGGACCTGCCGGCGCCGCGACGCGAACCAGCCGCCGATCTGGCCGGGCTGCTGGCCGCACTCTGCGACGAGTTTCCGGACATTCGCCTGCGTCTGTCCAGCCTGTTGCCGGGCGACCTGACCCCGGTCCTGGCGACCGTCCTGCGGGAGCGCCCGCAACTGCAACCGCACGTGCACCTGTCCGTCCAGAGCGGCAGCGACGCGGTGCTGGTGCGAATGCGCCGGCCGTACCGCTGCGACGTGCTCCGGCGCGCGGCGGCCGAACTGGAACTGATCGACCCGGCCTGTGGTTTCGGCGCCGACGTCATCGTGGGCTTTCCGGGCGAAACCGACGCTGAATTCGCCGCAACGGTCGACCTCATCGCGACGCTGCCTTTCAGTTATGTGCATATTTTCCGCTACTCGCCGCGGCCGGATACGCCGGCGGCGGCGATGACGCCGGTGCGGCCGGAGGCGGTTCGCGCGCGCGCGCAGATCCTGCGTGAACTGGCCGACCGCAAACGCTTCGAATTCGGCCGCCGTCTCTGCGGCCGGCGGCGCGCCGGCGTGCTGGAGAGGCCGCAGCCCGGTGCCAAGGTGCGCCGCGCGACGCTCGACAACTACGCCGCGGTCACCGTGAGCAGCGAGCTGCCGGCGGGCACATTGGTCGAAGTGGCGGTCACAGGTTGGCGCGATCGGCAGTTGCATGGTGAGGTCGTGCGGGTCATCGCCGAGGTGGAATCATGAGCGATACGAGGCCCTTCCCCCTCGCCCCGCGCGCCCGGGCCCAGGAGCGGGACGTTGGCCGCACGGCGACCGTCTATATCGAGACTTACGGCTGCCAGATGAATGTCTACGATACCCAGGTCATCCTCGCCCGGTTGCAAGCAGCGGGTTTCGCCCCGGTCGACGATCATCTGGCGGCGGACATCGTGCTGGTCAACACCTGCTCCGTGCGCGAACACGCCGAACACCGGGTGATTTCACGGCTCGGCGAACTGCGCCGCCTGCGCGAACAGGCGCGGCGGCCGCCTGCCGTCCTCGGGATCTGCGGCTGCATGGCCGAACGCCTGCGTGAGGTGCTCACGCGCCAGAAGTTTCGCGTCGACCTTGTGGTCGGGGTCGATCGCTACGACGAACTGCCTGACCTCGCAACGACCATGTTGCGGTCACGCTCGGAGTCGACCCCGCCGGCCGTCGCCGTCGGCCATGATCAGACCGTACACTACGTGGCGCCGCCGGAACTCTACCCCGCCAACAATTCCCATCTGGTGACGATCCACAAAGGCTGCGACTACCGTTGCACGTACTGCATCGTACCGTATACCCGAGGTCCGCAGAGCGAGAAGCCGCCCGCCGTGATCCTCGACGAGATCGCCGGCGTGATCGCGCGCGGCGGGCGCGAGGTCACGCTCCTGGGCCAGAACGTCACCGCGTACCATTGGCGCCGCGAACTGGATTTCGCCGGACTGCTGGAACAGATTCTCGCCGTCGACGGCTTGGCCCGCATCCGGTTTTTGACTGGACACCCGCACGACATGCATCCGCAGTTGATGGACCTGATCGGCCGCGAACCACGGATCTGTCCCTGGCTGCACGTGCCGGCGCAGAGCGGCAGCGACCGGATCCTGCGCCGCATGAAACGCCGCTACACGCGCGCCGATTACCTGGCGATGGTCGACTACGCGCGGCGCGCGATCCCGGACGTGACATTCAGCAGCGACTTCATCGTCGGCTTCCCCGGCGAGACCGAGGATGATTTCGCACAAACCCTGGATCTGCTGCGGACCGTACGGTTCGACTCGGTCTTCACGTTCAAGTATAGCCCGCGACCGGGCGCACCGGCGGCGAAGCTGTCTGACGATGTGCCGCTCGCCGAGAAACAACGGCGACTCGCCGTCTTGCAGGAAGCGCAGGCCGCAATCTGGGCGACGATCGCCGCCGCCGCCGTGGGACAAATCTGGCCAGCGGTGGCCGAAGCGCCCGCCCGACGCCCGCGCGGGCATTGGCGATTGCGGACAGCCGGCAACCGCAAGATCGTGGCGCCCGTGCTGGAAGCGGCGCCGGGGGACGAATACCGCCTCCGGATTACGGGTTGGCGGCATACGACCTTCGTGGGCGAGCCGGTTTGAGCCGCCGGGCATCCTTTCGGTTGGAAGCGGACCGCGATTCGGCTACATTGGCCCCGATGGGCAACTGCGGGTCCGTACTGTAAGCGAGGTGATGGCCGTGTGGATGGTTCGCCTGATATTCTTCCTGCTGCTTCTTGCCTTGCTCGTGTATTTCTTCGCCGCCAACGCCGGCCAGACCGTCGATTTGCGGTTCTTCGGCCGGGAACTACTGGCGATCGAACTTTTCTGGGTAGTCGCCGCCTCCTTTGGCCTCGGCCTGTTGGTCGCAGGCAGTGGGTGGCTCGCGCGCGAATGGCGTCAT
>JAQULN010000004.1 GCA_028718575.1 Candidatus Krumholzibacteriia bacterium
CGATCGGTGTCGTCCACAGGGCCGCCGGCAGCCCCACGCCGAGCAGCGCGGCCTCGAGCCGGGCGTCGAGCGTGTAGCCCTCCAACCGCTCGAACTCCGATTGCAGGCTTCCTTGCCGCGCGATCAACTGCGCTTGCTCGGCGGCGTCGAGCGCGGCGGCGAGCAGGCGACCAATCTCCGCCATCTCCGCCTGCAGGGCCAGCTCGTGCGCGTAGGCCGCTGATCGCACGGACTCGCGCAGGGCGATCTGGTCAGTTTGCGGCAGGCCGAGTCGGCTGACCTGGCGCAGATAACCGATCGAGACCCCCCCCGCGAGCAGGCGCTGACCACCGTGCAGCGCGAGCTCTCCGGCGAGAATCGCCAGCAGGGTCGTCTTGCCGGCGCCATTGGCGCCGACGAGCGCGTAGCGGGTATCGCGATGAAGCGCCAGATTCGCCCCGGCCAGAATCGTCTCCCGGCCGTAATCGAAAGACGCAGCGGTCAACGTCAACAACGACAAGCGGCAACCACCTCGGTCGCAGCTGAGCTCAACGCGGATGATGCGCGAGGAGCCGCAGCGAGAAGGCCCTCCCCTACAGGAAGGGCCTTGTCCCCGGAATCGGCAACGTTGTCAGGACCCGACGTGCGGGCTCTTACGATACTTCAGCGGCGACAGACCGCAGCGGTCCTTGAACGTGCGGGAGAAGTGCGCCAGGCTGTTGAAGCCGCACTTCTTGCTGATGGCCTCGACCGACAGCTCGAAGCGCCGGAGCATGGCCTTGGCATTCTCGATCCGCACCATGATGAGGTAGTCACTGAAGCTCGTCCCCACTTCGGAGCGGAACAGATTCGAGAAGTAGCCCGGCGACAGATGCACCATGTCGGCCATCCGGTCGCGGTTGACGTTCTCGTGGAAATGCGCCAGCACGTAGCGGCAGGCATACTCGGCGCGGTAATCGTTGAGCATGGTGACCGCGCGGACCAGATTGCCGTCGTCGTCCACCATGACGATCTCGGGCAGAGGATCCTCCCAGATGACCTCGTCGCCGGTGATCAGCGGTTCGCCCGACTCGAGAAGGCCGCTGGCGGGTTCACCGGCCGCGCGCCCCGAAACCGCGGTCGTATTTGCCAACAGCTCGAGAACGGTGCGAGCCGACCTGACGACATTGTCCTTGCCCGCGAGCACGACGAGCGTTTCATCGAGATTGCCCCAGCCCCGCAGCAAACGCGCGGGGTAGTCGGGCATGGTCGGCGCATAGAGGAAGGCAACTCGCAAGCGCCCGGTGGATTCCAAGGGCACCCCGACCTGTAGGCGCTGCATCACGATCTGACGACCGAATAGTGCGAGGCATAGTTCCGTAGGGTTCTTCTCGGTTGCAGGGCACAGGAACAAGACTCGCTGGCTGGATTCGCGTCCGTCCGCAAGCAGTTTCGGCAACGTCGGGAATTCGACAAGAAGACTCGTCCATGCTTGTGGTTGTACAGCCAGCTTTTCTTCCATTGTTTCCTCCCAAGCGAATGCACGTCATCTTGGGCAGCGCACAGATGTTACGGAATTGCTAAATTCCATATGTCAATGTAAATATGATAAGGTCAATATAGGACCTTTGTCTAGGATCAAATTCACAATAATCTCAAAAAAAACGGATTCTTCTCGGTGGGGTTAACAAGAATCACGACTAACGAATAAAAATCAAACGGCGTGTAACGCTCCATTGGTCGATCTGCAGCTTGCAGAAGTAGGTGCCTGAGGCCAGGTTGCGCCCGTCGCGGTCCCGCCCGTCCCACTGGGCAAAATGATTCCCAACGCCAACAGGCCCAGTGAACAGCTCGGCGACCTCGCGCCCCTCCAGGCTGTAAACCGTGACCCGGACACTCACGACGCCGTCGGCGTACGGCATCCGCTGTTGCAGATCCAATGCTCGGTCCTGGTCGTCCTCAAACAAGAAGGCTTCGCCCACGGTCGCCGGAACTTGGAATCCGATCCTCGTCTGGGTGTGAAATGGATTAGGAAAACTCGTCAGCAAGGCAGGCGATAGCTGTAATCTGCGGGCCAGCTCGCCGGCGGCCGCCGCCGCTGTCGTCGCTGCGCTCGTCGCCGCAGTGGATGGTTCGTCCAGCGTCTCGCACGCCAACACCGCCCGCCGGCCGTCGGCGTAAACAGCCTCCAAGCCCGTCGTAGGCGCGGGAGCGAGCCCAGAATACCGGATCTCGAGCGTTCCCGCTCCGCTTGCCCCGAGCATCTCATAGGGCAGGCACGGTGCGGCGAAATCCGCTCCGCTATCAGACCAGGCCACTGATGTCTGGCGTCCCTCCGCGCTGATCCAGGTGATCTGCTCGGCCTGTCCCAGAGCTGTCTCCGCGACCTGGAATTGGTCCGGATCCCAGCGCCGCAACTGTTCGCTCGTAACCCGGAAAACCAGGCTAAACCGATGGCCTTGCTCTTGCCGCAAGAGAACCGCCGGCAGCTGGTCGACCGGCAATTCCGCCGGTACGGCCGGCGGCAACCATTGGACGCGACGACCGGTCACCGGATCGGTAGCGCCCGCTTGCAGCCGAATGGCGGAAGCGAGATCCTGGACGACGCGCAAGCGAGTCGGCCCGACGGCGAGGGCCAGAGCCTGGTAGGAGTCCAGGACGGGCACGGTGAGATTATCGCCTTCGGCCCGGATCCGGGTACCGGCTCGCTGGCGGGAATCCAGGTCGAGGATCACCGCACCTAACCATAGGCTGCGGCCGGCATATCGTGGATCTTCCACTTTTGCAATGAATTGCGGTATTTGCCCGTCGGTCGCAAGAGTCGCGCAGAGGTCGTCCGCGTGCAGCCAGGCCGCCGATTGGTGGAGCGCGAGTCGGAGAGGTCCGGCCGGACCGCCTCCGTGCTGGCTGAACACCGCGAAGACCAGACTCGCCAGATTCGGATAGGTCCAGTGATAGGTCTCCAGGCGGGTCCCGCGTTCGCCGACGATGAGATCCCAGACGCCCATACCGTGGCCGATCGCCGCATAATCTTCGTCGATCCGGCCATCGCCGTCATTGTCGCGACCATCGAGCGGATCTTCGTCGACAAGGCCGTCCCCATCGTCATCGGCGTCGCGGCTAAAACCGCGCCGGCCGCCTGGCTCGCCCTCCCGCGACCGGGCCGTGAAGGGCGGCGGCAGGTCTTGCTGGCGGTAGGCTTCCGGCTGCGGCCACTGCAGCTCCGCCAACGGCAGCCACGTGGCGCCGTCGACGACGCCGAGTTCGACCTCCCCGCCGGCGTTCAGGCGCGCGAGGATTCCGGCTCCGAGGCAATATTCGACCACGGGGTCCGCGGCCGGTGCCGAACTCGTCAAAAAAAGGCCTAAAATTAATAACTTACAAGCGCGAACGCTCATAACCCTTCCTGGTTCCGGTCAGCGGGCTGTTGCCGGTCCGGACCGTCGGCGCCCATCGTATCGGGAACCGCCCCGCCAGGCAAGTCCGAGTTCCCGGCTTGAGGCTCCCGCGGTCCGACCATTTCGTCAACCGGTTCATCGCTGGCAGGGATGCTGACCATCCCGGCCACGGCATCTCCATCGGATAGTTGAATGATCCGCACACCCTGAGTGTTGCGGCCGACCAGGCTCACGCTGTCCATCGCCATGCGAATGAGCGTCCCAAAGCGCGTGATGACCATCAACTCCTCATTCGGCGTCACGCCGCGAACGCCGACCAGGCGCCCGTTGCGGGCCGAACACTTGATGGTGATCAAGCCCTTGCCCCCGCGCTTCTGGATGCGGTAATCGGCGACCGGCGTTCGCTTGCCGAAGCCGTTCGCGGTCAGCGCGAGGATCTCCGTTTCCGGACTGTCAACCACGACCATGCCGATCAGTTCCTGACCTGCCGTCAACGAGATGCCACGAACGCCGCGGGCGGCGCGGCCCATCGGACGGACCTCCTTTTCCTGAAACCGCAGCGCCATGCCGTTGCTGGCCGCCAGGACGACGTCTCGGCGCCCGTCGGTCTCGCGCACCGTCACCAAACGCTCGCCGTCGAGCAGGCTGATGGCGCGAATCCCCGCTTGGCGAGGCCGCGAGAACTCGCTCAGGGGCGTTCGCTTGACCACGCCGCGGTTGGTGCACATCAACAGGAAGTGGTCTTCGCTGAACTCGCGGACCGGCAGCACCGCATGGACCCGATCGCCCGGTTGGATCTGGATGAGGTTCACAAGCGGTCGCCCGCGCGCGGCCCGCGCGGCCTTGGGAATCCGGTGGACTTTCAGCCAGAAGAGCTGGCCTTTCTGCGTCAAGACCAACAGATGTTGGTGGGCCGAGGCCACAAAGAGCGAATCGACGAAGTCGTCGTCCTTGGTCTGCATTGCGGTGATGCCGCGGCCGCCGCGCCCGTGCTGGCGGTAGGTATCCAGCGCGATGCGTTCGATGTATCCCTGGTTGGAGATCGTCACGACCATGGGTTCGTCGGCAATGAGGTCTTCGAGGTCGATCTCGCCCTCGTCCTCGACGATCTCCGTGCGACGCGGATCGCCAAAGCGGCCTTTCAGCTCGCGAATCTCCTGCGCGATGATCTGTAGCACCAAGCTGCGGCTGGCCAGCACCGATTCGAGGTAAGCGATCCTCTCGATCAGCTCGCGGTATTCCTCCTCGATCTTTCGCCGTTCCAGCCCCGTCAGTCGCGCCAGACGCATGTCGAGGATAGCCTGCGCCTGGATCTCGCTGAGTCCGAACCGCCCCATGAGCCCAGACCGAGCAGCATCCGGCGATTCGCTCTTCTTGATCAGCTCGACGATCGCGTCGATGTGGTCCAGCGCGATGCGATATCCCTCGAGGATGTGCGCCCGTTCCTGGGCCTTGCGCAGATCGAAGCGCGTGCGCCGCACGACCACTTCCTCACGGAATGCCAGGAAATACTGCATGGTGTCCTTGAGCGAGAGCACGCGCGGCTGGTTCTCGACCAAGGCCAGGTTGATCACGCCGAAGGTGGTCTGCAGCGGCGTGTGATTATAGAGCTTGTTCAGAACAACTTGTGGAAACGCATCCTTCTTGAGCACGATCACGATGCGCATGCCGTCGCGGTCGGACTCGTCGCGCAGATCGCTGATTCCCTCGAGGGTGCCGGCGCGCACCAGGTCGGCGATGCGCTCGATCAACGCAGCCTTGTTCACCTGGTAGGGAATCTCGTTGACGATGATCTTCGCGCGGCCCGAATCCTCCACCTCGACATCGGACCGCGCGCGTACGACCAGGCGGCCGCGGCCGGTGGTGATATAGTCGTAGATTCCCTTCCGCCCGTGGATGATCGCCCCGGTGGGAAAGTCCGGTCCATGCACGTGTTGTTGGAGTTCCGCCGGCTCTAGGTCCGGATTCTCCAGCAGGGCGAGCAAGCCGTCGCAAATCTCACCCAGGTTGTGCGGCGGAATCTTGGTCGCCATGCCGACGGCAATGCCGTCGGCGCCGTTGACCAGCAAATTGGGAACCCGCGACGGCATCACGGCCGGCATCTGCCGCGACCCGTCGTAGTTGGAGATGAAGTCGACGGTCTCCTTGTCCAGATCGTCCATCATCTCGGTGGCGAAGCTCGTCAATCGGGCTTCGGTGTACCGCTCGGCCGCCGGCGCGTCGCCGTCCACGCTGCCGAAGTTGCCCTGGCCGTCGACCAGCGGGTAGCGCAGCGAGAAGCTCTGCGCCATGCGCGCCAGCGTGTCGTAGACCGCCGCGGTGCCGTGAGGGTGGTAGTTGCCCGTGGTGTCGCCGGTGATCTTGGCGGACTTGCGGTACGGTTTCCCCGGCTGCAGGCCGAGATCGTTCATGGCCGTCAACACGCGGCGATGCACCGGTTTCAAGCCGTCGCGCACGTCGGGCAGGGCGCGCGAGATGATCACCGACATCGAGTATTCGAGGTACGAGGTCTTCATCTTGTCCTCGATCCCCACGTCGACGATGATCTCGCCGTTGCGCACGTTGCCCGCGGGGCCGCCCTCGTGCTTTCTGTCGTCGCGCTCGTCAGTCACGGTATTCGCCTTCCTGGTCGCAGGCGGTAGGCTCGCCCGCCTTGCCGGCGCGCCGCGCGGCGGCCGCGGCCGGTGTCCGCCGGGGTTCGTCGTCTCAGATATCGAGGTCTTCGAGCTTGATCCTGGCGGCGTTCTCCTCGATGAACCGGCGCCGCGGTTCGACCTCATCCCCCATCAAGATCTGGAAGATGTGGTCGGCGCTGACGGCGTCCTCGACGGTGACGCGCGTCAGGGTGCGGGTTTCCGGGTTCATCGTTGTGTCCCAGAGTTGCTCGGGGTTCATCTCGCCGAGGCCCTTGTAACGCTGGACGTAGACGCTGCGTTCGCCGCCCAGCTCCGCCACCGCGCGCTCCTTCTCCAGTTCGCTGTGCGCGTAGATCTCGGTCTTGCCTTTCTTGACGCGGTAGAGCGGCGGTTCGGCGATGAACATACAGCCGCGCTCGATGATCTCGCGGAAATGCCGAAAGAACAGCGTCAGGATCAGCGTGCGGATATGGGATCCATCGACATCGGCGTCCGTCATGATGACGATCTTGTGATAGCGCAGGCGGTTCAGGTCGAACACGTCGGCACCGACCCCGGTGCCGAGCGCGGTGATGATGGTCTTGATCTCCTCGTTGCCGAGCATCCTGTCCAGGCGCGCCTTCTCGACGTTGAGGATCTTTCCCCGCAACGGCAAGATCGCCTGGAAGCGCCGGTCGCGGGCCTGTTTCGCCGAACCGCCGGCCGAGTCTCCCTCGACCAGGAACAGCTCGCATTCCGCCGGGTCGCGGCTTGCACAATCGGCCAGCTTGCCCGGCAGGGATCCGGAATCGAGGCTGCTCTTGCGGCGCACCAGCTCGCGCGCGCGCCGGGCGGCTTCGCGACTCTGCGCCGCGTTGATGCACTTGCCGACGATCGCGCGCGCCTCGCGCGGATGCTCTTCCAGGTACGTGCCGAGGGCGGCGTTGACGAGCTGTTCGACCTGCCCTTTGACTTCGGTGTTGCCGAGTTTGGTCTTGGTCTGGCCCTCGAACTGCGGCTCGGGGATCTTGACCGAGACGACGGCGGTCATGCCTTCGCGCACGTCGTCGCCGGTCAGAACTTTCATATCCTTCTTCAGTAGATTCTGCGCCTGCGCGTAGGCGTTGAGCGTGCGCGTCAGGCCGGCGCGGAATCCCGAGAGATGGCTGCCGCCCTCGGTCGTGTTGATGTTGTTGGCGAAGGTGTAGAGATTCTCGGCGTAGCTGTCGTTGTAATTCAGGGCGATCTCGATCTGCACGCCGTCTTTTTCGCCCTCGATATAGACCGGACGCTCACAGAGGACCGTGCGCCCTTCGTTGAGCCAGGTGACGAACTCCGTGATGCCGCCCTCGTAGTGGAACTCGATCTCCCGCCCCCGCTCGGGACGCAGGTCGAGCAAGCCGATGCGGATCCCGCGGTTCAAGAACGCGAGCTCCCGCAGGCGGGCTTTCAGGGTGTCGAAACTGAACTCGGTCTCCGGAAACACATCGGGGTCCGGCCGGAACGCGACGACTGTGCCGGATTGCTCCGACGCGCTGTCGCCGATTATCTCGACGCCGCTTGTCGGCACGCCGCGGGCATAGGATTGACGATATATCTTGCCGCCGCGATAGACCGTCGCCTCGAGCCAGAGCGACAGAGCGTTGACACAGCTGACGCCAACGCCGTGCAGTCCGCCGGAGACCTTGTAGCTTCCCTTGTCGAATTTGCCGCCGGCGTGCAGGCTGGTCATGACGACCTCGAGCGCCGGCTTGCCTTCGGATTTGTGCAGATCGACGGGAATACCGCGACCGTTGTCGGTGACCTGGATCACGTCGCCGGGCTTGATCTGGACGTCGATCCGATCACAGAACCCGACCATCGCTTCGTCGATGGAATTGTCCACGACCTCGTAAACAAGATGGTGCAGTCCGCGAACCCCCGTATCGCCGATGTACATCGCGGGGCGTCTGCGGACGGCCTCCAGGCCCTTGAGAACCTGGATGCCTTGCGCGTTATAACTCTGCTGGCCTTCAGCGGCGTTCATCGTTGCTTGTTCCGTTCCGTCAATGATCGGTGGCGGGCGGCGCGCCTTCCGTCCACCCGCGCGCCCATCGCACTTCCCTGACCGTACCGGCGCCGCAGCGCGCATTGCACGCGGCGACGATCTCCGGCAGCAACAGGGAAACTTCCTGCCTCCATGCCGCATGCGCGGCGGCCAAAAGGAGCACGCCGTCGCGTAAATCGACCGCCTGCACATGGCGAGCGACACGCTCGCCCACAATCTCCCCCCACGCCGAGAGCAGCGACCGTTCGGAGATTCGGCCGTCGATTCCACAGTCTGCCAGCACGCCGTCGAGGATATTGCCGAGGCGCAGCGGCCCTGCCTTGCGGTCCTGTCGATTCATGGAAGTGTTGCCAGTCTCCCGTCCTCGACTCGCCAGCGGCGTATCCGCTGCGGGTGCCAATCGGACACTTCATCGGCGCGCGCCGTAGCGACGAAGACCTGGTGATCTCTACCGCACCATTCGCGCAGCCGCCGCGCACGCTCGCGGTCAAGTTCGCTGAAGACGTCGTCCAGGAACAGCACCGGCCTCACCCGCCGCCGCTCGAAGACGACCTCGCTCTGCGCAAGGACCAACGACATCGCGGCGGTTCGCGTCTCGCCCTGGGAGCCGTACGCCCGCAGGTCCAGCGATCCGAGGCGGACGTCGAAATCGTCGAATTGCGGCCCGGTCAACGGCCGGCCACGGCGCATTTCATCCGGCCCAATATAGTCAATTTCCGCCAGAATATCCTCCACCAAATCGTTCTTTTCGGCCGGCCCGGCGGCAAGCGCAGCGAGCGCGAGCAGACGCGGCCGGTAGGCAAACTCAAGCGGCGCCGGCGTGCCTGTCAGAGCGACGTACACCGCCGCCGCGTGCGGCGCCAGGCCTTGTGCCCAGCATGCGCGTCCGACGCCGATTGCCGCTGCATGCTGTGCCAGATCGGCATTCCAGGCGACAAGCTCACGGCGCGCCGAGCCAGAAACGCGCCCGCTGTGTCGCAGGTCTTTGAGCAGGCGGGTCTTCTGGCGTAAGGCTCGTTGATGGGCGGTCAACGCACGCAGGTAATCGCGATCCAGGCTGGATAAGCCTTGGTCTGCAAAGCGGCGGCGATGCTCCGGACCGCCGCGCACCAGCTCGTTGCTCTGCGGCCAGAAAAAAACGGTCGCCAACTGTCCGATCAGATCGGCGCGGTGCGCTACCGCCTCCCCGTCGACGCGAAAACGGCGCCCACCGTCGCGATCGAGTCCGAATTCCAGAACATGAACGTTGTTTACGGCTGTCTGCACCGTCACACAGACATGCAAGTGTGCGGCTCGATGACCAATCAACTCCTCCGCACGCGCGCCACGGTGCGATCGTCCCAGCGCAACGAAGTTGAGCGCTTCCAGGAGATTGGTCTTGCCGTGGCCGTTGTCGCCCTGAAGCACGTTGACGCCGCTCGAAAACTCGTACTCGGCGTCGGCGAGATTACGAAAGCCTTGCACACGTGCGCCGAGGATCTTCACCCAGGAGCCTCGTCTGGCGCTAGTCGCCGGTCAATCGCAGCGGCATCAAGAGACAGAGCAATTGCGCGGACGGAGTCCCGTCTTCGCCGATCGGCGTGATCAGCGTTGCGCTCTGCGGATTGCGCAGGCTGAATTGCACCGTCTCGGTTTTCATGTTCTTGAGAATATCCTGCAAGTAGTTGAAGTTGAACCCTATTTCCATGGCCTCGCCGTCGTAACCAACCGGAATCTCGTCCTCGGCGTGGCTGCCGTCGGATCCCTTCGAGCCCAGTTCGAGACGGCCTTGCTCCAGACCAAGGCGAACCTGGCTCGTGATCCGGTCGGCGGTGATCGCGACGCGCCGGATCGCCTGCAACAAAGCCTCGCGATCGACAGTGACCAGTTTGTCATTACCCTTGGGAATGACGGCGTGATAGTCCGGGAACGGTCCATCTAATAGACGCGTATGCAGAATAGTCGAACCGGCGCGGAAACTGAGTTGATTGGCGCCGAAGAAGACTTCAACGGATCCTTCAGACTCGACTTGACTCGCCAGCCGCGGCAACTGCCGCAAACCGGCGGTATCGACGATCAGGTTGCGTGCATCGACGTCCTGCCAGGGCATTGCGCGGAAGCTGCGCGCCAAACGGTGAGCATCGGTCGCGACCAGCGTCAAGCCTTCCCGGCTGATTTCCCAAAGAATACCCATCAGGGCGGGACGCGTCTCGTCGCGCGAAACGGAATAAATCGTTTCTGCGATCATCGCTGCAATCGCACCGGCCGGTACTTCTAACATTTCCTTTTCGCTCAACGCCGGCAGGTTCGGATATTCCTCCGCATTCAGACAGGGAACCTCCAGCGATGCTTTCCCGCTACGAATCTTGAGCTGATTGCGACTGACATCGAACTTGACCTTGCCGGGGGCCAGGCTGCGCACAAAGCTCGTTAACTTTTCCGCGACGATCGCCGACTTGCCAGGCTCGCTGACCTGGACATCAGCGATGGTCGTGACCATTGACACGTCGAGGTTCGTCACGGACATACGCAAGCCATTCTTGTCAGCTTCGACGAGAATGCTCCTGAGGATCGGCAACGTTGTCTTGGCGGGAACGACGCCTGCAATCAGGTCCAGAGTCTTTTGCAGCACTTCTTGCTGGATCTCGAACTTCACGGTCCGATCCTCCGGGACAGGGGAAACGCAACGCGCAGGGACGTATGATAGGCTAAGGCGACAACGCTATCAAGCTTCATGCTGCGTGGCTTGTTGTTCACCCGTTCTACTCCTAATCTTTTAATTGATAACGAGAGAATTGGAATAAGAAGGGCTCGGGGATAGTAGGGATAACGCGTGTCGTAAGCACCGACGGGCGGATCGCGCTTCGTTGGCGTACGGACAAAATGGGGACAACATCGATCAGATGGCCGAGGTTATCCGAGGCTCTACCTACGACACGCGAAGTGTCCGGTTGTTGCCAGTGGATGTCCACGGTTTCTCCCTTACCTGTTCCACAGGAAAGAGTAGGGTGAAGATTCAGCAGAAGCGGTCCCCGCCGGGAGGGTGCATCCCAGCGGGGACCGTGCGGCGGCTCCTAGCAGGCTCAACCCCGGGCGTGATCCCGGATTCTTTCGCTGAGATCCTTCAGGAGACCGCGGAACTGTGGATCTTGGCGCGACATGTTGCTGATCAGATTGCAGGCATGCGCAACGGTCGAGTGATCGCGACCGCCCAGGGTGCGACCGATTTGGTTGAGGGAGGCGCCGGTCATGTCGCGGGCGAGGTGCATGGCCACCTGACGCGCCCGGGCCAGGTCCTGGGTGCGTCGCTTCGACTTGAGTTGATCGACGGAGAATTCGAAGTGGTCACCGACCACTTCGATGATGTCCGCGATCTTCACTGGTCCGGCGGAATGACCCGCGAAGTAGGAGGAGAGAGCCTCGGAAGCCAACTCCTGCGAGATCTCCTTGCGCATCAGGCTGGAAAACGCCAGCAATCTGATCAGCGCCCCCTCGAGTTTTCTGATGTTGTCGGTGACGTGGATGGCAATGTATTCGATGACTTCGTCGGGAATGACGATCTTGTTGTTCTCGACCTTGCGCTGCAGGATAGCGATCCGTGTTTCGAGGTTCGGCGGCTGAATGTCCGCGAGCAAGCCCCATTCGAATCGTGAACGCAGGCGTTCCTCGAGGGTCGTGATCTCCTTCGGTGAACGGTCGGAGGTCAGCACGATCTGTTTTTTGTGATCATGCAGCGCGTTGAAGGTGTGAAAGAACTCGTCTTGGGTCGATTCCTTGCCGGCCAGGAACGACACGTCATCGACGAGCAAGACGTCCATGCTGCGGTACTTGAGCTTGAACTCTGGTGTTTTGCCTTGTTGAATACTAAGAATTAATTCATTCATAAACTTTTCAGCTGTCAGGTAGCAAATCCTGGCAGCCGACTGGCGTCGAGCAATCGCGTTGCCGATGGCATGCATGAGGTGTGTTTTTCCCAGGCCCACGCCGCCATGGATGAACAGAGGGTTGTAGTGTGTTCCGGGCTGGTTGGCGACAGCGGTCGCCGCGGCGTATGCAAGGTCGGTGCCTCCGCTCACGACGAAACTCTCAAAGACATAGTCGGGGTTCAGGTTGGCGCGGGCGGCGGCCTCGTTGGGATCGGCCGCGGCCGGGGTGCCGCCACGGGGCGTGTCGCGAGTCGCTGTTGTTGCTGGTTCGTACTGGGGGCGGAAAAGCTCATCTTCCTCGTCGACAGCGTCGTGTCGGACTTCCAACTTAATTGAAATCGAGCGACCAAATACCTGCGATGCGGCATCGTTGAGGGTAGGCAGGTGATGTTCGCTGAACCAGTCGAGGAAAAAATGGTTGGGTACGGAAACGCGATAAGCGTCGCTGCCGGGAACCGGTTCCAGCGGTAAGTACCAGGTATCGAAGGTCTGTTGCTGGACCAGGCGGCGTACGAGACCCAAGATGTCGTTCCAGTAGGAGTCCAGGAGATCAATCGACAGTGCTTCCAACGACGTCTCCCTCTCAGAACACGGAGGACAACTATCCTTATAGCCGCAACGTCGCCCGCCGAGTACAAGAACCAGAAGAATAACAACTTAAAAAATACAGCCCCACCCACAAACGAAAGTTATCCACATACTGGGCCGGGTTGTGGACAACCTATGCTACCCCCTGGGTGTTTTATGACAAGCCCGGGGAAGCTATCACGGCAACATGGGGGCAGCAAGTATATTCTCGTGGCCGCACACACCTGGGGCTGTAACCGTTTGTTGACAGTAGAAATAAAAAGCTGCAGGCGATTTCGCGTGCGCGCGTTGTCTCGGCGCTCTGGCGACCGCCGGGAAAGTCGGGGTTGGGGCCGCGGCGGATAACTCTAGGAAAATCTTGACAATACAAGGGGTCGCCATTACCCTTCTCCGCCGACAGAAGAGTGAGTCGCGATGAAGGAGATCGGCTGTGAAGCGGACATTTCAACCGGGCAACCTGAAGCGGTCGCACAAGCATGGTTTCCGCAAGCGGATGTCGACCCGCGCCGGACGCCTCGTGCTGAGTCGGCGCCGCGCGAAGGGCCGCAAGCGTCTGTCCGCTTGAGCCCCAGCGGCAGGGCGCTCGCCGGCGGACCAACCGGACGGAAACGCTGGCGATCCCTGCGGACAAAACGCGAGTTCCAGTGTGTCTACCAGAAGGGCGTCAAACGGATCGGACGCCTCTTCGTTCTTTTCATATATCGAGGCGACGACCTCGCCCGGGCGGTCGTCGCGAGCCGCAAGGTCGGCGGGGCAGTTGCCCGCAACCGCGCCAAGCGCTTGTTACGCGAGGCGATTCGCGGCGTGATCGAAGTTCCCGAAGCAACGGCCGCAGAGGCAATACGCCTGCGGCTCTGGCCAGACACCGAACCCGGCGATGGGTTGTGGATTGTTGCCACCGCCCGCGCGGCGATCGTCACGGCATCGTGTGCGGCGGTGACGGAGGAACTCGAACGCCTGTTGGATTGCTCGCGGAGAGGGGACGAGCGCGGCGAGGGATCAGAAACCGACGCCTGGAACGGTTGACCGTTCCGCGTCGCCGCGCGAGAGGTTAGAGGCTGATATCATCCGGGCCCCGCCGCCGGCAGGCATACCAGGGGCAGGAGCAGCCGTCGTGATATGTGGCGCGTCCCGTTGTTGTTGATACAGATTTATCGGCGTTTGATCTCGCCATGGACGCCGGCCGTTTGTCGTTTCTATCCCTCTTGTTCTCTGTATGCCGCCGAATGCTTGCGGCGACACGGCCTGTGGCGCGGGAGCCTGCTTGCCGCGCGCCGGGTCGCCCGCTGCCATCCATGGCACCCAGGCGGTTTCGATCCCGTTCCCGAACGCCACGGAGAATGACATTTCATGGATCGACGCACTGTTCTTGCATTCCTGCTGATGTTCCTGGTTTTCACCGGATATCAGATCTTGGTCGGCCGGGACGCCGAGAAGCGGCGGCAGGGATTGGCGCAGATCCCGCCGTCTACGACCGAATTCGCGGCGGATCAGGCTAGCGACCGCGGCCTGGAGACGAGGCCGGTCGGTCGGCCTGTCGTCGCGCCGGCGCCGGCACCGGCCGAGGCCTGGGGTCGCCCGCTGACGATCGAGGCGGCCATGGAGCCGCTCGATCGTGACCAACTGGAAGCGACCGTGACAGTCGAAACGTCGGCTTACGTCGTCGAGGTGGCCGGTCGAGGTGCTCGGATCACGAGTTGGCTCGGACACCACTACACCGATGCGCGCCAGCAACCCGTCCAAATCATTCCGCAAGGCGAGCAAGCGATTCCGTACGGCCACGATGCCGTGGTATTCGACAGCGCCGAGTTCGATCTCGGGCGACACGTGTTCACCACCGACTCTCCTTCCCGCGTCCAACTGACTCGGGGCACCCACCGTGTCGTTTTTCGTCTGCGCACCGTGGGCGATTTGGAGATCCGTAAGATCTATACCTTCGATGCCGATTCCTACGAAATTACGCTGGACCTGGAACTGGCAGCCGTTGGCGCGCAGGCCACGACGGCGAGGACTCTGCTGGGCGTTCCCCGGCAAGCCCGTTTCGGCTGGATCCAGGGAATTGCCAGCACGGAGGGGAAGGATCGCCTCGAGGAGGCGTCGTTCCGCTCCTTTGCGGGGGTGGGGGACAATCTGGAGCTCAAGAGGCGGGGCGCGCAGATCAAGAACGCCGAGCGTGTGCATGGCGTCTATTCCGGCCGCTTCCGTTTCGCGGGCATCCAGAACAAGTACTTCACCATTTTCGGCCTGCCGGCGCACGATCTCGCGACCCCGCCGACCGCCACGGTCGTTCTTTCGGGCGACCCGCAGCGGAATGTTCAGACGTGGTCCATCGAGTTCCCCATGCAGCCGGAGTCGTCCGGAGCCGACGCCATGGCGTCGAGCCGGCTGGTTCTCTACCTCGGTCCCCAGGAAGCGAAGCGCCTGAAATCCTACGGCGTCGGCCTGGAGAAGACCATGGACCTCGGCTGGGCCCTGGTCCGACCGCTGACCGAGGCGACCCTCTGGATCATGGCGCAAATGCGCCGGGTCATCCCGAACTACGGGGTGATCATCATCCTCTTCTCGGTGCTGACGAAGGTCGCGTTCTATCCCCTGACGCGCACCAGCACGCAGTCCATGAAGCGGATGCAACAGTTGCAGCCGAAGATCAAGGAACTCCAGGAGAAGTATAAGGACAACCGGGAAAAACTGAGCCAGGAGACGATGAAGCTCTACAAGAGGGAGAAGATCAACCCGATGGCGGGTTGCCTGCCCCTCCTCTTGCAGATGCCGGTTTTCATCGCCCTGTACCAGGCGCTTGCCCATACCATCGCGTTGCGCAACACGCCGTTCTTCGGCTGGATCAATGACCTGTCCAAGCCGGATGCTCTGTTTACCCTGCCGTTCTCGCTGCCGCTTCTGGGCCCCGACTTCAACGTGCTGCCGCTGCTGATGACGGCGACCATGGTCGTCCAGATGCGCATGACGCCGACCGGCCAGGCCCCGGCCCAAATGGCCATGATGAACACCCTGATGCCGGTCATCTTTCTCTTCTTCTTCTACCAGATGCCGTCGGGTCTGGTCCTCTACTGGTTGGTCAACAACGTGGTGACGATTTACCAGACCTGGAGAATCCACAAGACGGCGACGCCCGAGGGAGGTTCCCGGACATCATGAGCGACCAAATGGATAGCACCGGCAAGACCGTGGATGAAGCAATCCGCGAAGCCTTGCTGCGGATGGGGCTGCGGCGCGAAGAGGTGAGCATCACCGTGCTCCAGGAGGCCCGCGGCGGGATCCTGGGCATGGGCCGTCGTCCAGCGATCGTCCGCGTCACGAAGAAATCGGAAAGAAGTCGCGATGGGCGCGGCCGGCGCGAAGAACGTACAGGCGGTAGCGGCCGCGGCCGGCGTTCGGCGGAGCTGTCCGAAAACGTCAAGGCCGAGCGCGCCGATCAAAGCCGCGGCGAGGCGCGGCGAGGCGGCAAGGACCGCAGCGGGAGGGTTGAAGCCCCGGAGCGAGACAAAAGGGGAAGTCGCGGTCGCGGCGGCTCGCGGCCGGAGGTGAAGCAACCAGCGGCCCGGCAAAGCGCGGCGGCCGCGGAGAAGCAAGATGCGCCGCGGGAAGCGGTCGTGCAGGCGGCGCGCGGCGAGGAACGCTACCCGGCGGCAGAGGACGAGCAGGGGGGCCGCCGGCGCCGCCCGCGCCGCCGCCGCAAGAAGGGCGGCGAGATCGATGCCGGCGCGGTCGCGCCGGAAGCGCGGGTCGCTGATGCGGAGCGCCGCGACGACTCGGCGGCAGCGGCAGAAGCTTCGCGACAGGTAGCGGCTCAGCCGGAGGCGGCGCCGCCGCAACCGCGCGCGGCGAGCGAGAGCACTGGCGCGATCGAGATATCGCAGGTCGCGGAGCCGGTCCCGGTTGCCGCGGCAGCGGACGGCGCGCAACCGATTCCGGCCGAGTGGGAAGCCGCGGTGCCGACCGCAGCCGACAAACGCGCGTCCGCAGCCGGCGCGGAGGTTTTGGCGGCGGACGTCATCGCGAGCGCACAGGTTCGTCCCTTTACGGCCGACGAGGCGGCGGAACTGCCGGGTTTCCTGCAGCGCGTCGCGACCGATCTCATGGTCAAGAGCGGATTTCCGTGCCGCGTGCAGGTCCAGGCAGGCGAGTATCACCTGGTCAAGCTCGTAGTCGACGACCGCAGCGCCGGCGTGCTGATCGGCCGGTACGGCAACACGGTCGACGCGGTGGAATACCTGGTCGAGAAGATCGCCAGCCGCGCTGCCGGCGACCGCGTCCGCATGAACCTCGACATCAACAATTATCGCCTACGTCGCGAGGATCAACTGGTTCAGCGCGCGCGCAATGCGGCGGCGGAAGCCCGCAATACCGGCGAGCCGGTGAAACTGGAACCGGCCGGCGGCCGCGAGCGCCGGATCGTCCATTTGTACATTCAAGAGATGGGTGATCTGACGACATACACCGAGAGCGGGCCCGATGGCAAGGCGGTCGTGATCTGCCGCCCGGAACAAGTTCCGGCGCAGTACCTGCAACGAGAGGGCGATGGCGCGAGCGACGATGAACGATCGGCGGCCGAACCGCCGCAGATCGAAGTCAGCGCGATGATCGATGTGAACGCGACCAGCTCGCCGCCGGCAACGAAGAAATCCGCAGACTAGCCGCCTGCCGTTTTCTTGACGACGGGGGCCGCACTTGGCGCGGTCCCCGTTATTCTGTTACGGCGAGTTGGGCGCCCTGCCGAGCGGGATGGTTCGATATCGCCGGAGGTGGACCATGTCGATCCTGCGTTCGGGAACGATCATTGGCGTCGCAACCCCCGCCGGGCGCGGCGGACTGGCCGTCGTGCGGATCAGCGGCCCGGAGGCATTGGCCGTCGCGCGGCAGCTGCTGCCGGCCGCTGCCCTCGCTGATCCGGTCGACAGCCACCGAGCGCGGTTGGCCATGGTGCAGTGGCCACAGCTCTCGCCAATGGACCAACAGACACCCGGAAAGGCCGAGAGCAGCGCTCGTGAAGTTGCCGGCGTAGAAAAGTCGCCCGATGAACTCGCCGGCGGCGCGGCGCTCGATCAGGTGCTCGTGTTGCCGATGCTCGCGCCGGCAAGCTACACCGGCGAGGACGTTGTGGAGTTCCACTGCCACGGCGGGTTGATGCCGGCGCGGCTGATCATGGCAGCGTGTCAAGCCGCTGGCGCCCGCGCCGCGGGTCCCGGGGAATTTACGCGGCGCGCTTTTGTCAACGGACGGCTTTCCTTGGCGCAGGCCGAGGCCGTGGCCGACTTGATCGCGGCGGAACACACGGCGACGGCGCGGGCGGCGTTGGCGCAATTACGCGGCGGGCTGAACCGGGAACTGGCCGCGATCGAGAATCCGCTGCGGGAACTGTTGGCGCGCCTCGAAGGATCGCTCGAGTTCAGTGAGGCCGAAGCGATTGGCCCGCCGCCGCAGGACGTGCGCGCAACCCTGCTGGCGGCCCGGCGCGACGTCGAACGTCTGCTTTCGTTCGGAGTGGCGGGGCGTCAGCTTCGCGAAGGGGTGCAGGTTGTTTTGACGGGGCCGCCGAACGCGGGCAAGAGTTCGCTGTTCAACGCGTTGCTGGGACAGCCACGGGCGCTGATCGACGCCGAGCCGGGAACGACGCGTGACGTGATCACGGCCTCGCTCGAGCTTGGCGGCGTGTTGTTCGTGCTGCATGACACGGCGGGCCTGCGCGACGAAGCAAGCGGTGTCGAGGCCCTCGGCATCGACCTGGCGCGGGAGCGGTTGGCGGCGGCGGATATCGTGTTGGATTTGCGACGAGCCGACTCCGCGGGCTGGGCACAAGCGCGCGAAGCCGGGTTTCCGTCGAGCGCGACGGTATTGAAGGTTTGGACGATGGCGGACCTACGCGCGAACAAGGGCGGGATTGCGACGAGCGCGAAGACAGGCGAAGGGATTGCGGAGTTGCGTAGCCGCCTGCTCGCTGAGGTGAGTCGAGGCGGCGTCGAGCAATCGATCGCGCAAGGCGTACTCCTGAATCAGCGGCACCAGGATCGCCTGCGCGCTTGTCTTGGCGAGCTCGTAGAGCTGCTTGCTGAGACCCACGCCGGCGACGAGGTTGTGGCCGCCCTGCTTGGCGCGGCGCTGCAGGATCTCGGCGCGGTCTCGGGACGGGTATTCAGCGAGCAGATGCTGGATGAGGTCTTTTCGCGCTTCTGCGTTGGCAAGTGACGGCTTGAAGTGATGGCTGTCACGGATGAGCACGGACCGCTAACCCGGATTATTCACGAAGGACCGGCTGCGAAAGGTCAAATGCTTGTCAGGACGCGCGTTCTCGGATCGGCTCGGTCAACGTACCGCCTTGGGTACGCCTCCCTCGCCGATCCTTGCAAGCCCGCGTCC
>JAQULN010000005.1:0-10222 GCA_028718575.1 Candidatus Krumholzibacteriia bacterium
CGATGATCTCGATACCCGTGATGCGGGTCGGCCGCTGCGTGGGACCGATCCCGAGGTAGCACTGCCGGTTGGTGCCGGCGGCGGACCAGCGAACCGCCACGCGCTGCGTCTGGGGATCGATCACCAGGTCGTCAACCTGGGTTGACAGGTCGGGAAACGCCGCCACGAACGCGGTGAGCGCGTCGGCAAAGGCCTGCTTCGTGGTCGGGCGGCCGGCCGACGAACAGTCTTCGAAATCCTCGGCGTGCAGCCGGTCGAAGCGCGGCCAGTCGACCGGTGCGGTCCACAGGGAAATCCATTGCCGGGCGATGTCAGCCAAGTCTTCGCGTCGATGCACGTTCACCTCGTTTCGTCAGGGACGGAGCGCTGCGTCGGCGGGCTAACCCGGATCATTCATGAAGGGCCGGCCGCGAAAGGCAAGTGTTGCCGTCCCTTGACAGCCCCGTCGACGCGTCTCACGATGGAAGGTGCGAGCCAGTACGCGACCACCCGCCACGTTTCCGGTGTCGCCGAGTTGCTGGACCGACGCGCGGTGCAAGCCGGCTTTACTTGCCGCGATCGTCCACGTCGAACTCAGGTGTCGCGCAAAGTATCGTCGCGAGAAAGCGGCCCCGCCATGCGCATCCGGAGGAAAACCGCCGCGCCGATCCTCGGCCTCTGGGTGATGCTGCATGTTGCCGCCGGCGCCCTCGCCCAGACCCCTGTAATCAACGAGTTCATGGCCGCCAACGCCACCACGATCCAGGATGACGATGGCGACTTCTCCGACTGGCTCGAGTTGTACAATCCGGGCCCGGCGGCTTTCGATCTGACGGGGTGCTACCTGAGCGACGACCCTGACAACCCCCTGCGCTGGCGTTTCCCGGCCGAGGCGCTCCCGGCGGACGGATTTCTGCTGATCTGGGCCTCGGGCAAGGACCGCGCCGGTCCGTCGGGCGCGCTGCATACGAACTTCGCGATCAGCGCCGGCGGCGAGCCCCTCTTGCTCAGCGCTGCCGACGGGGTGACGCGACTCGACGAGGTCGCCCCGCAGGCGCTCGCGGCGGACCTCTCATTCGGCCGCCTGCCGGACGGCGGCGCCGGGTGGGTCGTCTTCAGCGTGCCGACGCCGGGCACGGCCAACGACGCGGGACTGCAGTATCTGGCAGCGCCGATGTTCTCGCCGGCGCCCGGCTTCTTCGACGCGGCGATCACCCTTGCGCTGGCGGCGGCCGATCCCGAGGCCGAGATCCGCTACACCGTCGACGGCAGCGAACCGACCGCCTCGTCGCCGCTCTATACGGCGCCGCTTCCGCTGGCCAGCCGTGACGGCGATCCCAACATCTACTCGCTGATTCCCACCAACTTCGTCGAGGCTTCCAACCATTACGGCTGGCGGCCGCCGCGGGGCGAGGTCTTCAAGTTGAACGTCGTGCGGGCGCGCGCTTTTCGCGCGGGCCATACGCCGAGCGCCGTCGCGACGGGATCGTTCATCATCGATCCCGATCCGGCCGGCCGCTTGCTCCTGCCGGTGATCTCGCTGGCGACGTCGCCCGAGAACCTGTTCGACGACGAGATCGGTATCTACGTGCCTGGCAACACCTACATTCCCGGCGATCTCGGCAGCGGCAACTACTTCCACCGCGGCGACGAGTGGGAGCGCCCCCTGCACGTCGAGTTCTTCGACCTGCAGGGCACCGCGCTCCTGGCGCAGGACGCCGGCGCACGCATCTACGGCGGCTACTCGCGTCGATATCCTCAGAAATCTCTGCGCTTGATCGCCCGCGCCGAGTACGGTCCGACGCGTTTCGACGGCGTCCTGTTCGAAGACCTGCCCTACGATTCTTACAACTGCTTCTTGATCCGCAACGCCGGCAACGACTGGGGGCGGACGGGGTTCCGCGACCTCGCGCTGCAGACGATGTGCAAGGACATGGGCTTCGATACACAGGCCGGCCGGCCCGTCTTTCATTTCATCAACGGCGAATACTGGGGACTGGCCAACCTGCGCGAACGCTACGACCGCCACTACCTGGCCCGCGTATACGGCGTGCCGGAAGAAGCCGTCGCGCTGCTAGTCGAGAACGCCGAGCTAGAAGAAGGACTGCCGTCCGGCCGCGACGACTACCTGGCCCTGCGCAGCTTCGTGACCGACCACGACATGAACGAGCCCGCCAATCTAGCCTACGCCGCCGAACGCATGGACCTCGAGAACTTCACCGCGTACAACGTCGCCGAGATCTACATCGCCAACTATGATTGGCCCGGCGTCAATGTCCGCTACTGGCGCCGCACGCTGCCCGCCTACGACCCCGGCGCCCCGTACGGTCACGACGGCCGCTGGCGCTGGTTGATGTACGACGTGGACTGGACCTATGCCTTCGCGGCCTATGCCCATCTAACCCTGGCGCACGCCACCGCTCCCGCCTCGCCGGAATACTGGAACCCGCCCTGGTCCACGGCGCTCTTGCGGGGGCTGCTGCAGAGCGACCGCTTCCGTCGCGACTTCATCAATACGTTCGCCGACCACCTCAACAGCACGTTCGTACCGGCGCGTTTGATCGCGATCATCGATGAGTTCGCCGAACGGTACTGGCCGGCCATCGCCGGCTGGCAGGATCGCTGGGACCTGGTCTACGACTGGGCCTACGACGTCGAAGACATGCGCCGCTTCGCCAACCGGCGTCCAGCCTGCATGCGAACGGAGATCGTCGATCACTTCGGACTCGCCGGCACTTGCAAGCTAACCCTCGGCGTCAACAACCCCGCCTGGGGCAAACTGCGAATCAATCAGCTCATGATCGACGCCGCCCTGCCCGGCCTCGCCGATCCCGCGGCGCCTTACCCCTGGACCGGCACTTACTTCCAGGGCGTCCCCGTCGCCGTGACCGCCCTGCCCGCGCCCGGACACCGCTTCCTCGCCTGGCAGCACGACGACGGCATCGATCCGGTGCTCACGATCGTCCCCGGCGCCCAGCCGCTCGCGCTCATGGCTATCTTCGCGATCGATGCGAGCCAGCCCGTGGTGTTGCATGCCTGGCACTTCAACGATCTGCCCACGGGCACGCTGACCGAGATCGCTGCCGACAGCTCGCTCACCGGAGGCGCCGTGATCGCCTACCCGGGCACCGGCGCCGGCTTCCTGGACCGCGTCGACGACGGCACCGCGCTCGGCGCCGTGCCGGACGCGCCCGCCGGCTATGCGTTGCGGGTGCGCAATCCGTCCGCCACGCGGGACCTGGTCTTGACCGCGCCCTCGAGCGGGTACGAAGCGCTGACTTTGAGCTACGCCGCCAAGCGCACCACCAACGGCGCCGAGGAACACTCGCTCTGGTGTCAGCTCACGACGGACGGACCGTGGCATCTGGTGGCCGAGCATGTCGCCGTCGGCGAGGCGTACCAGCTCTACGAGTACGATCTGTCCGCGAACGCCGGCACGGCGGACAATGCCGACCTGGTCCTGAGGTTCAGCTTCGGCGGCGCCAACGCGGGGGGAGACTCGGGCAACCAGCGCTTCGACAACCTGACGCTTCGGGGCTCGGTGCTCGCGGCCGTCAATCTGCCGCCGCAAGTGACCGGCCCCATCGGTACGCAACAGGCAAATGAAGGCGGCGAGCCTCT
This sequence comes from Candidatus Krumholzibacteriia bacterium, assembly GCA_028718575.1. Classification (GTDB taxonomy): domain Bacteria; phylum Krumholzibacteriota; class Krumholzibacteriia; order LZORAL124-64-63; family LZORAL124-64-63; genus Glo-17. Next base: position 3,601 of record JAQULN010000005.1, read on the forward strand.
GGTGCTGGACCTCGCCACGGTGTTCACCGACCCCGAGGGCGATCCTCTAATCTACACGGCCGCAAGCAGCGATCCGCTCGCGGCGGCCGTCGCGCTCGCGGGCAGCCAGTTGACCATCACCCCGCTGGCCCGCGGCGAGGCGACGATCACCGTGACGGCGAGCGACGGCGCCAACAACCCGGTAGAACACCTCTTCGAGGTCGTGGTCCACGCCGCGACCGCGCCCACCGCCCTGCATGGCAACGCGCCCAACCCGTTCACGCAGGCAACCCACATCAGCTTCAGCGTGCGCGACGGCGACACGGGGCGCCTCGAGATCTTCGACAGCCGCGGCCAGCGGGTTCGCTCGCTGGGCCGGTACACGGCGGGCATGCACCGGGTCGCGTGGGCGGGCGACGACGACCGCGGACGACGGTGCGCCAGCGGCGTGTATTATTACCGGTTGAGCACCGAGGACGGCCGCTGGACCAGGAAGTTGATCGTCGTCAGGTGACCGCGCCGGATTAACCCTCCGCTCGGTACCGATACCGCCCCGTCACCTCGTACGCAAACAGCACGTCCTCCTCCAACGTCCCGCGCCCGATGTTGTGGATCACGAGCGGCACGCCCGCCTCGCTGGTGCGGTCCGACACGATCCCGATGTGCGGCACGCCCGAGGCCAGCCGCCAGGTCACGATGTCGCCGGGCGCGTAGTCCTGCGCGCGCCGGCTCGCGCCGAGCGCCTCGCCGTGCCGCGCGAAAAACGTCGCCAGGTTCGGCACGCGCCGGTGATCGATGTTGGGATCTGGCCGGGACAGGTTCCACAACTGGGGATACACGCCGAAGGCCGCCGCCATGTCCTCGTGCACGAGCACTTGCAGATCGACGCCCAGACGGCGGTAGGCCCGCACGAGGACATCGGTGCACACGCCGCGCTCGATCGCGATATCGCCGCCGGGGTAGTCGAGACGCTGATAGGACGGGTCGTAGACGATCGTCACGCCGATCTGCTCGCGCGCGGCTGCAACCAGGCGTACGCCGGGATCATCGGCCAGCGAGGGCTGGGCGGGAGCCAGGGTCGCCACACAGGCCGCAAGCAGAAACACAACAGGCGATCGCATGGCGGCATGATCCGACACTGGCGGCACACGTGGCAAGAAGTTCCGTCGTGCGACGGCGGAGCGAGCTGCATCGCCGTAAATGCCGCCCTCCTTGACCGCCGCCACTCGGGGCCCGTATCATCGAGACAGCGCATTCGGCGAAAAGGAAGAACCGACATGGCGACTCGTCGCCCACTCGATCGACGCCGGCTGTTCTGCGCGCTGGCCCTGGCCTGCGTCGGCGCTGCGGCGGCGCTGCTGCTGGCCTGCAGCGAAGACTCGCCCAAGAACCCCGCGCGTCCTGGCAGCCCATCGCCCGCTGTGGGCGGCCTCGTAGCGGCCACCGACTGCAAGCCCGCCAAACTCGCCGTCGACGACAAGTACGATCCCGATGTCGACTGTGTCGTGTGGACTTATGACGGCCAAGGCGCGCTTGCGATCAAGCACGTCAACGCGGGCTTGAACTGCTGCCCCGGCACGATCGCGGCCGACATCCAGATCTCAGGCGCCGAGATCGAGATCACCGCGCGCGAAGGCGACGACGCCGACCCCTGTGATTGCCTGTGCCTGTTCGATCTCGATTACGAGTTCACGGGCATACCGGCGGGTCCGTGCACCCTGATCGTCCACGAAATCTATCTGCCGGCGGGCGCCGAGATACTCTCGGTCGTGATCGATCTCGCTGTCGAGCCCGAGGGGGCGTTCTGCGTCCCGCGGAGCACCTATCCGTGGGGTGGCTGACCGGCGGCGGCGGCCGGTTTTCTAGACTATTACAACAAGTGCGGGTTGAGCCGCCAGATTGCGAATGTCAGCGCCGCGGCGAAGCTGACCCAGGCCAGGTAAGGCAGCAGGAGCAGGCCGGCGAGACGCCGCAAACGCCAAAAGACAAACGCCGTGGCGGCGATCAGACCCCACAGCACGAAAATCTCCACCAACGCCCATAAACCAAGGCGCCAGGCGAAGAACAGCCAGGTCCACAGAGCGTTCGCGACGAGCTGGGCAAGAAAGAGAGCGGCCGCCAGGCGCGCGTCGCCCCGGCCGTGGCGCAATCGCGCCAGCCAGGCGAACCAGGCGGCGAACGCCATCGTGAGGTACAGCACGGTCCAGACGGGACCGAAGACACCGGCAGGCGGAGCCCAGGCGGGGCGCGCGAGCTCGCTGTAGAAGGAAGCGGACCGGACGGACGCGAGGCCGCCTATTGCGGCGGCGGCGAAGGTTGCGCCAAGACAGGCGGCGAGGGCCAGGGTCGGGCGGAGGATCGAGACAGTAGACATACGGCAACCTGAAATGGTTGAATCGTCCAGCCGGTGAATTCAGCGACAGCCTGACAGTACAACACAAGCCGATTCTCGTAAAACCGCACTACGGCGACCGCGTGTGATCTTGCCTCCTGACAGACGTTATCGACTGTGATAGGGTCGAGTTCGGCGCCGTCCGATGGTCCTTCGACTTGAGACAAGGGAGATCTGACATGAAGGCCAGCATGAGCATGAGGTTGTCGGTCATCATCTTGGCGATGGCGCTGGTCGTGGTGCTCGCGCCGCGGCCGGCGTCCGCCGACGAGATGGGCCTGAAGTTCCGGGTCGTCGTGGGCTCATTTGAGAACAAGGCCGACGCGGGTTGGTACCACGGGCCGGAGCCCGGCGACGGCATGGCCGACATGCTGATTACCGCGCTGATGAAGACGGGCAAGTTCCGCGTCTACGAGCGCGATGCGCTGGCGGAGATCCTCGCCGAGAAGAATCTCAGCATGTCCGACCTGGCCAAGCCCGGTGTCACGGCCGCGCAGAAGCTGGAGATCGGCGACATCCTGGTGAAAGCGGCGATCACCGAGTTCGGCTACAAGGAGAGCAAGGCCGGCGGCGCCCTGAGCAAGGTGAGCAAATCGGCCAGCCTGGGATCTTACACCGGCCGGGTCGCGGTCGATTTGCGCCTGATCGACGTAGGCAGCGGCGAAGTGCTCTGGGCCGACTCGGTGGACAAATCCGAGACCAGCCGCTCGATCGGTCTGGCCACCGAGAGCTTCAGCTTCGGCGACCAGAAATCGTTCGACGAACACGTCGTCGGCAAAGCGACGCGCAAGGTCATCGACGGCGTGGTCGAGAAACTCGAGGAGCAGGTGGCCAAACGCCCCTGGCAAGGGTTGCTGATCGCCGCCGACGAGTTCCTGTTCATCGACGGCGGCACCGAGCTGGGCATCAAGAACGGGATGGTCTTCGAGGTCAAGCGGCAGACCCAGGAGGTCAAGCACCCCAAGACCGGCAAGGTACTGAAGGTTCTGCACGAGACCGTGGGCGAGGTCAAGGCCGTCGAGGTCGAGGACGGCGTGACCACGGTGCAGCGGATCAGCGGTTCCGGGTTCCAGACCGGCGATGTGGTAATGATCAAGAAGTAGGCTGCGTCATTGGGGCGCGCTGTCACGGCGCGCCCCGACGGGCGGGGGCTTCGAACGTGCAGGTCTGGCCTGTGACCCGACAGTACTGATCAGTGTCGCGGCAGTTCGCCGGCGGCGTCTCCGACGATAGCATTCCCTCACGCCACGAACTTGTTCTGCCGGTGCCAGTCCAGCGCGTCCTGATCCGGCCACAACCGCCGGTCGCACGGCCGTGAGATCGTGCGGCCATGCCAACCGTAGTAGACCTTCCCGTTGTCGTACTCGTCCTTGAGCTTGCGGCTCACGACGAAGCGCTGGTGTTCGTCGATCGTCACGTAGCCGGCGTCGAAGAGGCGATGGATATCCGACCGCAGGCAGATCCCGTTGGCGACGTCGTGGCTGCCGCCCTCGGCAAAGGCGCGGATGTGCGCCGACTCGAGAACCGGCAGCGAGTGCTCCGTCGAAACGGCGCAGGCCCGACCGTAGGCGTCGAGCACGGCGATCCGGAACGAGCCCTGGCCGAGGCGCGGCCTGACCAGCGTCTCATTGCCAAAGCGCGCGCCCGTCGCAACGTGTAGCGCATCCGCAACCTGGCTCGCGTCGTCCCTGCGGGCGGCGGCCAACAGGCGGCATTGCTCCCAGATCCGAGCGCCCTCGCCGGCGGTCAGATCGTATCTCTTGCCTTGCACAATGTTGCGGGCGAAATCGTCCGGTACCCGCACCCAGTCGTGTTCGTCGAAGAATTTGCATCCAGTCAGAATGATGCAGCCTATGTCGTAGGATCCCGGTTGCGCACCGCCTGCCGGGCGGGCAGCTGTCGAGCGCCGCAGGCGCTCGATGTTACGGTACATCGCAGCGGCGTCCGGCGCTCCGTTTCCCGTTCCGAACGTCTCCCACGCCATCCACGCCGGCAGCGCCGAGTGGTGAACGAAGAACCCGAACCCGCCGATCGCATGGTGGGGCTGTTTCAACTTGAAGAAGAACGGCGACCCGGGTGGCACGGCCCGAAATCCCCGCCCGCCCGATGGCTGCCAGAAGTTGACCTCCTCGCTCCTCCGTTCCCGCAGGAACCGGAACCAGGCCGAGTCGGTGACAGCAACGAACCCGATCATCGGCGGCTCTTTCGCCAACGAGCCCGACAACCCGCCATCTTCCTCATCTTGTTACCCCTTTTCCCGCCGCGCCTGGCTGTACATGCCGCTGACCTCCCGCAACCGCTCCAGCACGGCATCGACCACTGCTTGCGGCTCGACTACCCGGCAAAGGCTCCCGAAGCTCAGCACCCAGGAGACGACTTCAGGCACCGACGCGGCATCGTAGCTCAGTCGCAGCACACCTCCCGGACGCCACGCGAGCGTTTGCGCCGGCGACCACTCGCGCTCAGCCACGTAGTCGGCGGCCCAACCCGTGAAATCGGCCACCACCCTGACGCGCTCGCCGCCGCGCAGCAGGCCGAACTCGCGGTTCAAGGCGCGCTCGAAGTCGTAGTCGGCCGGCTGTTTGAACGTCACGTCGGTCAGGCGCACGCTGCGGAACCGCTGCAGCGCCCACAACGGATCGTGGCCGGGGTCCTTGAACTTCTGGCCGGGCATCGCAGCGTACCGGCCGTGCACGTAGATGGTCTCGCGCCACGAGAATACCTTCAGCGGCTTGAAGCGGAACCGTTTCGACCGGCGCTCGCCCGGCTTGCGGTACTCTGCCTCGCAGACGCGGCAGGCCCGCATCGCCTCGGTCACGGTCTGCAAGAACCCGAGGAACGGCGTGTAGTCGATCGACCCCGGCCGGAAGACCCCGAAGCGCGCGGCGCCCAGTTCGCCGTCCTCGCCGCCGCCGCCGGCCAGCAACTGCGACGTCTTGGCGAGCGCGCGTTCGGCCTCGCCGTAGCCTTGCCGGCCCAGCAGGTGGCGCGTGAACGCGCGGCACATCAAGAGCGCGTCCATCTCCTGCGGCGTCAGCATCGCGGCGGGCTCGGCGGGCACGCTGCGGCGGATGCGCCAGTAACGGCGGCCGCCGCGCAGGTCGCTGTCGATCTTGACCCGGTAGCTGAGCGTGACGTCGTCGACCAGGCGCAGCACGGTCTGCTTGCTGCATTCCAACTCGCGCGCGAGATCGGCCAGCCCGTGCCACTCGCCGGAGAACAGCAGGCGCGCGAACAGCGCGACGATCTTCTGGCCGTACGTGGTGTCCGGACTGAGCTTGCGCGGCATGGCGGCCCCCTTGCACAGCGCGGCGCGGCCAGCACTCGGCGCCTGGCGCGGCTTGCGCCCGGCTCGCCGGACCGGCGAGCGAACGGCCAAGCATATCACGCGATCGTTCCATCCTACGGAATGGTACAGTATTCCGCGTCCAAGAAAAACCTGTTTCCTGTTCTGGGATATGGAACATCCGTCACCTACACTGCCATCGTTCGCGCTGAAGCATGCGCCACGATCTCACGGTGGGAAGGACAGGGAGACACCACACGCAGGAGAGAGGCCCAGGGAGGGGACACATGTCGAGGGGCCGGGCCGCTCGCGATGGTACTGAACGATATGGCGACTCGTATCGCTCGCGATAGGCCGATCCGATACCAACGGTCCGGTCCCTCAGCCGAAGCCCGCGGCCGCGCGGGGCGGCGGCGGGCCGTTCACCCCAGATCGTCGACGATCGCCACCACGACCGACCGCACCGGCAGGTCGTCACCCGCGAGCACCTGCCGCGCGCCGTTGCCCTCGTCGAGCACGAGGACGGTCTCGCCCGCTCCCGCCCCCGCGGCGTCGACCGCGATCACGTAACCGCCGGTCGGGTTGCCTTCGGCATCCAGTTTGTCCACGACCAGCAACTTGCGTCCGCTCATCGACAGGTGGTGAATCGTCGATACCAGGCGGCCCGCCACACGCCCGAGGATCATCGCCCGCCCTTCCTGCGGTGCGGCGCGACGCCCGCTGCACCCGCATCGATCTCTACGTCGTCCACGAGGCCGACGACGGCGTGGTCGACCGGCACGAAGCTCGGCTCGAGCGTGAGCGCTGCCTCGCGGCTCGCCTCCCAGTAAATCGTCTCGCCCGGTCCGGCCATGCGCGTGCCGTCGGCGCAGACGAACGGCGCGCCCGCTGGTCCGCCGAGCTTGTCCAGCGGCTGCACCCACAGCAGCGGCACGCCCTCGAGCCCCGGCGTGACCACCGCCGGC
>JAQULN010000005.1:10232-18801 GCA_028718575.1 Candidatus Krumholzibacteriia bacterium
CTCTTCCGATCTACCGCCGGCACCAACCGCCCGATCACGCGCCCGAGGAACACGGTCTAACCCTCCACCGTTTCGGCGCCCGCGGGCTGCCGCACCTGGCAGGCAGCGAAACGCGTGCCTTCGGCGAGCACGTCGCGCAGCGTCTCGTCGAGCCGCGGCAGGACGGCATCGCCCAGCCACACCGCGCGTTCGCCGCACCGTTCGCGCGCCACCGCGACCGCCTCCTGCACGTCGCTCAGCCGACCCGTCACGATCGCGAGCGCCCGGCCGCCGAGATCGTCCGCCAACCGCACCTCCACGAGGTCGACCGGCACGGCCTTCAGCGCGGCATCGACCGCCCGCAGCAACCCGGGCGACGTGCCGACCTCGACCACGCCGAGCGCCTCGCCGGCAAGCGCGCGGCGTCCGCCGGCGAGCGCGCCCGCGAGCTGCGGATGCGGATCGGGCAGGCAGACGTCGTCGACCACGGCGTCGAGCGGCGCGGCCGCCGCGAGCCCCGCCGCATGCGCCTCGGCGATCGCCGCCACCGAGCCGCCGGCGAGCACGAGGTAGCGGCCGGGATGCACCGTGCCGCAGCGCAGCAGCGCCACCGGCGACATCTTGAGCAGGCGATCGACGGCCAGGATCCCCGCGGCCGCCCCCGAAAACTCCAACAATACCAGCGCTTGTTGCATGGCGTTACACGATCCGGAAGTGATCGACCATCACGCAGCGGCGCAGCCGCGAGAAGCTCACGGGCGAGGTCAGGCCCTCGCCCGTGGGGCTGGCGATGGTGAAGCTGGTGTATCCCTCGCCGCCGTGGCCGAGGCCGGCCGCAATAGGGCCGTTCTTGACGAAAATGCTGGTGTTGATCTCGCGCGCCATGCGGCTGAGCGCGGTGATGTCGTGCGAGTGCATGCTGGCGGAGTGGCCGTACCCGTGCTCGGCCTCCTTCGCCAGGGCGATGCCGCGCATCACATGCGGTACGCGCACGACCGGCAGCACAGGCAGCAGTTGCTCGGTCCAGACCAGCGGATGGTCTTCCGAGACCTCGGCCGCGATGAGCCGGATCTCCGGGCCCGACCGTACGCCGATCAATCCGAGCAGGAAGTCCGCGTTCTTGCCCACGCAGTCCTTGTTGATCACCGCGTGCGCGCGCGGCCCGCGGATTTCCTTGAAGAGGTGGCTCTCGAGCCGGCGCAGCTCGGTCGCGCTGGCGATGAACGCGCCGGCTGCGCGCAGCGATTCCAACAAGAGGTCCACAGCCGTCACCGTCGCGAAGACCTCTTTCTCGTCCACGCAGATGATGTTGTTGTCGAAGCTCGCGCCGAAGACGATATCGCGGCCGGCCTTGGCGAGATCCGCGGTCTCGTCGACCACGACCGGCGGGTTGCCCGGACCGGCGCATATCGCCCGCTTGCCTGACTGCATCGCCGCCCGCACAACACCCGGGCCGCCGGTGACGACCAACAGATCGATGTCCGCGTGGCGCATCAGCTCCGCGGCGGACTCGATGGTGGGCTCGGCCACCGCGACGGCCAGGTTGGGCGGTCCGCCAGCGGCCACCGCGGCGGCATCGAGCCGGCGCACCGTCGACAGCGAGCAGCGGCGCGCTCCCGGATGCGCGTTGAAGACTACTGTGTTGCCGGCGGCGACCATGCCGATGGTGTTGCAGATGACCGTACTGGTGGGGTTGGTGGTCGGGGTGATCGCGCCAATCACCCCGAAGGGGGCCCGTTCCGTCAGCGTCAATCCGTTGTCGCCCGAAACGGCTACCGGCTGCAACGCCTCCGTGCCCGGTGTCTTTTCCGTGACCAGCCGGTTCTTTGCGACCTTGTCTTCGAGACGCCCGAGGCCGGTCTCCTGCCAGGCCTCGCGCGCCAGGTCGGCCCCCGCCGCCAGCATTGCCGCGCGATAGGCGGCGATGATCTCTGTGCGCTTCGCGAGGGAACACTCCTGCAGTTCGTGAAACGCCCGCCGCGCCGCGGCGACGCCTGCGTCGACCGAGGCGAAAACGCCGCCGCCGAGAGCCGCCGTCGTCGCGGCGCGCGAGCCGACCGTCGGGGCGGCCGCGGGCGACGCTACCGCGGGCGCGGCAGCGGCTGTGGCGCTCAGCGCTGCCTCGCCGCCCGTCGTACGCCGGCCCAAGCGGTCGGCCAGCCCGCGGGCGATCAGGTCTATTTGTTGATCGCTCAGCCGCGTCATGCCTCGTCGCCCTTGCGCCAGCGGACCTCGCCGTCGATGTCCCAGCTATCGACGATCGCCATCACCACCGCATCGACGGGCTTGCGGTCGGTGACCTGCGTCTGGCGCGCCGACGAGCCCGCGGCGTAGAGCACGAACTCGCCGGTGCCGGCGCCGACGGCGTCGACCGCGACCACGCTCTGCCCGCTGAGCTTGCCGTCCGGGCCGGCGATACCGAGCATCAGCAGCTTCAGCCCCTCGAGGCTCTGTTCCTTGCGGGTCGCTACCACGCGGCCCAGGACCTTCGCCAGGTTCATGGCGGCCTACGCCTCGGGCTGGCGGCCCAGCGGGATCACCGCGTCGACATTCGCATGCGGGCGCGCGATCACATGGACCGCCACGATCTCGCCCACGCGCGACGCGGCGTTGTGCCCAGCCTCGCACGCGGCCTTCACGGCGGCCACGTCCCCGCGCACGATCGCGGTGGTGTAGCCGCCGCCGGTCTTCTCGTAGCCGACGAGGTCGACCCGGGCGGCCTTGACCATCGCGTCGGCGGCCTCGACCGTAGCGGCGAAGCTCCTGCACTCGATCAATCCCAGCGCGTCTGCCATTGCGTTCCTCCTGCGTTCACCGGTTCAGGGTCCGACCAGTCAGGGATTCCAGCGCCGCGACCGCCGCGGGCCGCGCCACCTCGACGTCGCGCTCCTCGCCGCCGATGTAAACGCGCCCGAAGCTGCCGAACGCGCGCACTTCGAGAATGTTGATAAGGGCGGCCTTCTCGGCCTCGTTCGCCGCGAGCGCCGCGTAGGCGGCGGGCTCGCACTCCAGCACGAAGAGCGTCTGGCCCGCGAGAATCATGTTGCCGTGGCGCGAGCGGTTGATCAGCATGCACTGGTGGTCGTCCAGGTGGCGCACCACCTGGCTCGAGACGATGCGCGGCTTGAGGCGCTGCTCCTCACTCACCTCCAGCGCCGCGAGGATCGCCGCGCCGGCCTGGCGCACGTCGGCCTGGCTATCCGAGTGCACCTCCAGCATGCCGAAGTGGCGTTCGACGATCTGCATGCCGGGCGTGACGTTCGTCGACTTCAGGGCGATGTCGGTCACGCGGTTGATCTCGATGCCCGGCGCGATCTCCACGAACAGGCTCGCCTGGCCGACCTTGGGCAGGAAGCCCTGGGCCACCGACGCCTGAAACGACGCGAACTGGGGCTGCAGACAGTCGATCACGCAGTAGGCTCTCAAATCGACCATCAGGTTGCTCCTTGGGTGGCGAGCGACCGCTGGGCTTCCTGCACGACCGCCACGCTGGCGCTCAGGCCCAGGCGCGTGGCGCCGGCTGCGATCATGCGACGGGCGTCGTCGAGGGTGCGGATACCGCCGGAGGCCTTCACTTCGAGGCCGGCCGGGCGCACCACCGAAACCATCAACGCCACGTCGGCGGCGGTGGCCCCGCCCGAGGCGAAACCGGTTGAGGTCTTGACGAAGTCGGCCTGCGCGCGCCGGGCCAGCTCGCAGGCGCGTACCTTCTCGTCGTCGGACAGCAGGGCGGTCTCGATGATGACCTTGCTCGCAGCGCTGCCGTCGCGACAGGCCTCGACGACGGCCCGGATGTCTTTCAACACGAACGCGTCGTCGCCGCTCTTGAGCCGGCCGACGTTGATCACCATGTCGATTTCGCGCGCGCCGTCGCGGATCGCCCGCCGCGCTTCCAGGCCCTTGACCTCTGGCATGTTCGCGCCCAGCGGAAAGCCCACGACCGCGCACGTGAGCACCCGCGTCCCGTGCAGACCGGCGGTCACGCGCGGCACCCAGCACGGGTTCACGCAGACCGAGCGGAAACCGAACTGGCGCGCCTCGGCGATCACCTTGTCGACCATGGCCGCCGTCGCGTCGGGTTTGAGGATCGTATGGTCGATGTAGCGGGCGAGGTCGCCGGGAACCGTTTCGGCAGTACCGGCCGCCGTAGCCGCAGCCGTCGCGGCGGTCGCGGCCGGGGAGTCGGACGCACCGCTCGGGCCGCCGGCAAGCAGTTGTTCGAGCTGCCGCGCGATGCGCGCGAGGTCCGCGTCGGCGATCCCGAGCACGGGCTGCGCGGCGGGTGTGATCGCGCCGCCCGTAGGCGCGACTTCGATCATGGCGACCCGCCGCAGGTGGCGGGGCTCGGCGCAGACACTGGACAGGAACGCGTCCACGATCTGCACGGCCAGGTTGGGCCCGATCAACCCCGCGCCGAGCGTGAGCACGTTGGCGTCGTTGTGTTCGCGGGCGTTGCGCGCGCTGGACAGGTCGTAGGCCATCGCCGCGCGCACGCCCGGCACCTTGTTCGCGACCATCGACGAGCCAATGCCGGCACCGTCGATCATGATGCCCCGCTCGACCTCGCCCCGCGCGACGGCGGCGGCCACCTTGCGGGCAAAGACCGGGTAGTCGACGGCTTCGGTCGATCCGGTCCCGAGGTCGCGCATGTCATGGCCGCGGCCGCGCAGGTGCTCGAGCAGCCGCTGCTTGAGGTCGAATCCGCCGTGGTCGGCGCCGATGGCGATCTTCATCTGTCACCTCGCAGCGAGGACGGCAGCCAGCGGGTCACCAGACCCGCGAGGGGTCGGCCGGCCGCCGTTTGTCGGCTCCGGCCGCTCCCCGTGCCGCGGCGAAGGAATCCTCGCCGGCTTCGCGCAACCGTCGCACGTATTCCAGGAAGTTCAGCCGTCCCCGCTCGGTCAGCTCGAATCGGGTCGCGGTGCGCGCCCCCTGTTGCACGCGCTCGCGGATCAGGTATCCGGCCGCCATGAGTTTGCGGGTCTGGACATGGAGATTGCCGTCGGCCAAGCCCGTTTCCTCGCGTAAAGCCGTATAGGTCAGACGCTGTCCGCGCGCGAGGGTCGCCACGATGGCTAGCCGCGCCGGGGCCGCCAAAGCGGGATCCAGGTCGGCCAACTTCATGGCGTGAAGTAGCCATGGACATGGTTTATATCCTCGCCGGCCCTCTTCTTCTTCGTTCGATTATGCTTCATAGCGTGAAGTGTTATCGGATCACGCCCGTGCGAGTCAAGCAGAATCCGAGCTAGAACGGAATTTTTAAGAGAGAAGCCTGGTCGTCGCAGCGAGGCCGCCTACGGCCATAAACTTCATGCTATGAAGTTCATGCCGGCAAGCGCCTGGATCGGTGTCCTTCATTGCCGGATGGGCGGCCAATTGAGCGGCGGCATCGATCGGAGGCATGCCGGGCGGGAGCCTTCTAATGGACCTTTCCCGGGGCCGCGCCATCACACTTGAAGCGGCGCGGCGCTTGTGCTAGGATGAAAATCGGATCTCATGACGTGCGCTGTCAGCCCGCCTACACCTTGCCGCACACCCCGGCACGTCACCCGCTGACCCTCGTTATTATAAGGGAGGAAGCCTATGTCACGGACGTTGGTAAGAACCGCATTGCTGGGCGCCGCGGCTGTCGCCCTGATCGCAGGTTCGGTTTGCGCCGAGGCGGTCCGGCATGTCCAGGTCATCGACCAAGACGGGGCGCGCATCGTGACGCGAGTCGGGCCCACGGAGGCCGCCCCGCCGGATCAGCAGCTGCCGCGCGACGGCGTCATTTGGCATTACAACGACCCGGCAGGAGTCATCCAGAGCTGCGTGCTCTCGGACCTCACGTTCGAAACCTGGTTGGGCGTCAACCAGAACGTGCAGCGGCTCATGTACTTCGAAACCCTCGGCGACGGCACGCCGGTCTACGAGCACCCCGTCAGCGGCGCCAGTCTGGTTACCGTGGGTTCGGCGGAGTCGGCCTCGCTCGTGGCTGTACTGACCGAGAAGAACGACCGCGTCGGCGTTGCGGCATTCAGCGGCGCCGACGGCAGCGCCCCGATCTGGGGCCATGACTTCGACCCGCTCTACAATGGCGCCGCTCACTTCGGTGTGGACGTGTCGGCTGACGGAGCAATTGTCGCGGCGGTCGGATTCCAGCGCTCTTCGCCGTACCACAGCAAACTGGTCATCCTCGACGGCGCCACCGGCGCGGTCCTCAACGAGCTGCCCTATGACTTCTCCGCGACCGCGGTGGAACTGAGCGATGACGGAACGCGCGCTGTTCTTACCGCAGGCGCCAACGTGATCGTCTACGAGATCCCCACGCTGACGCAGTTGCTCACGTTCAGCGTCAGCGGCTCGGGCGGCGTGGCGCGGATCTCGCGCAACGGCGAGGTCGTCGCGGCCGGCGGATTCAACGCTCGCGCGTTCCGCGACACCGGGTCCGGGTGGGTCCAGGTCCACTCGCAGCAGGAATCGACGCAGTGGTACGGCGGGATGGCGATCGCCGGCGACGGCAACACATTGTTCGCGGGCAGCCGCAACTACTCCAACGAAACGATCACCCTGCGCATCATCGACCTGGTTGCGAACGTGGAAACGGGCCGCTACGTCTCCACCCCGACCGGGTCGTACCAGGACGTCATCACGCGGGCCGAGGTGTCCATGGACGGTTCGCTCATCGCCGTGGCCACCTGGGGCCAGGAGACCAGACCGCACCCCGAGGTCATGGTCTTCGACCGCGAGGCCAATATGATCGGCGGCATCGCCATGCCCGGCTCGGCCTGGACCCTCGACCTGACCGCCAGCGGCCTCTTCCTCGTCGCCGGCGGCAAAAACGTGCATGCCAATCAATTCGGCATGGGCGGCGACGCGTACGTCTACGAAACCACCGCGATCGTGCCGATCGAGGAAATCGAGCCGGAGATTCCCGGCGACGCGGTGCCCGCGGCGTTCAACCTCGCGCCGAACTTCCCCAATCCCTTCAATCCGTTCACCAACATCGTGTTTTCGCTGCCGCGCGCGGAGCACGTGCGGCTCGATATCTTCGACGCCCGCGGGCGGCTCGTCCGCACGCTGGCCAACGACCGGTTCGTCCAAGGCGAGCACACGGTGCTTTGGAACGGCGTCGACCAGAACGGCCGCAGCGTCTCCTCGGGCACGTATTACTGCCGTCTGCAGAGCGACTCGGGCGTCCGGTCGCGCACGCTTATGCTCGTGAAGTAGCGCGGAGCATCCGGGTTCTCGATCGAGAAGAGGGGCGGCGGTTCTTTCGCCGCCCCTCTCGCAACCACGGGGCATGCGGGTTGGCATCCCGCCCGGGATGTCAGACCGTCTTTGCTTGCACGTACTCCATGACCTGCCTGAACTGGCTCAACCCGTCGAGGCCGGCCTCCTCCAGAACCATGTCCGCCTGGCCGCTGCCGAGATAGTGGCCCCGCTGGAACGGGTGCATGGTCAGCCGGCGGCCGCGGTCCGATGCGATCCAGCGGTACATCGTCGGCAACGTGAAGCCGGTGATCCCCATAGCCTCGCGCGCCAGGGCCTCGGGGAAAAGGCGGCTCCGCTCGGACGCCGGCAGCAGATCGAAGAGTTCAGCGCTCGCCACGTAGTAGATGTTGAGATCGACGCCCTCCTGCTCGAGCAGCGGCAGGGCGGTCTCGACGAACGCGTAGGTCACGCCGCTCTCCTGCAGCACCACCGTGCCGTCACTCTTTCCGCGGGCCTTTCGCAAGCAGACCAGACCGTTGACGGAAGCCGCGGCGGGAGCAAACCCCAGCTTCTGGCGGTCCGGAACCTTCTCGTTCGGCCTCGTCACAAACGGCGCGATGAACGCCGGTCGCTTGGCGAGCGCCGTCGTGACGAGCGGCCACACGTCCTGTGGTTCCCACGGCGTCAGCGTGATCGCGGTGCCGCGCGGAAAATTCTCCTGCAACAGTTGCAGCGCCTGCGGATCCGCGTGGGTCGGGCCGTCTTCGCCGGTCTTCAGGCCCGCGTGTCCGCAGACGAGGATGAACGGCGAATAGGGCTCCTGCTTGAGCGCCTGCCGCGATTGGCCGCCGATGGCGTGGAGCCTGGCCGCAATATGGCCGAGCGGCGCGATGAACGCCCCATAGGAGGAACCGACGCCGATGTTATGGCCGAACGTGGAGATGCCCGCCAGGACACCGGCGATCGCGTCCTCGCAGATACCGCCAACGGACAACAGCCTGGCGCCGGAGTTCGTCATCGCGTTGAAGAAGCCGTCGGGGAATCCCTTGGCGACTTCATTGATGCTGGTGGAGCCGAGCAGATCGGCCGCCGCACTGAGGAAGGCGCCGCCGCTCTTGCGGTTGTAGTAGTTGAGGACGCGGCCGAGCTGCGCCCGCAGCGTGGTGGACGTCGCCGGCGCGAGCTGCAGGTCCGCGGGGACGGTTGCCGCCGCGCTGCCGCCGGCGGCCTGGTAAACGGATTCGATCCTGGGTGCGCCGTCGCGCGGCTTTCGCGCGCGGCCGTCGAGGCGCTCTCTAGCCGCGGCGAGCTTCGCGGCGAGCCAGGAGGTCGTGGCCCGGTTCTTCTCGAGCGCGGAGCGCAGGACGCCGAGCGCTTCCCAGAAGCACTCCTCGTA
>JAQULN010000006.1 GCA_028718575.1 Candidatus Krumholzibacteriia bacterium
AGCCGGTACCGGCGGCCGTCTTGGTGAACGAGAACTGGAGCGCTTTCCGTGAAGTTAAAAGAAGTCATCGAACTGTTGGTGGCCGAGACGATCTATGTTAACGCCAAGCATCTGGAGCTGGACATCAATTCCACCGCTGCTAGCGATCTGATGAGCGATATTCTGGCGCGACCGGGAACGCCGGACTTGATGATGACCGGTCTCGCCACGGTTCAAGCGGTTCGCACCGCATCCATAGCCGGAATCAAGGCAGTCATGATCGTCCGGGGCAAGCCGATCAACGCGCAGATGATCGAACTCGCCAAGGACGACGATATTCCGCTGATGGTCACCAAACATAGCTTGTTTGACGCGTCCGGAAAACTCTGGGAGTGCGGCGTCAGGAGCGGGCTACAGCCCGAGTAGCTATGGCAGCCAAATTTATCCCGCATCAGGAGCTTCTCTTCGAGCTGAAGGTGGCTGACGTGATGCAAACCGCGGTCATCACAGTTTCGCCGGACCAGAAAATGGGCGAGCTGCGCGCGTTGCTGCGGGACCACCAGATCTCGGGCACGCCCGTCATCGACGGCGATCGCCTGGTCGGCATCATCAGCATTGAGGATCTGATCGATTGGCTGAACTCCGGAGGCGGCGAAGATAGGATCCGGGATCGTATGACGCTGAAGCCTGTATGCTTCTATCCCGAGATGTTGCTGGTTCACGCCATCAAGCAGTTTGATCGATCGGGATACGGGCGTTTCCCGGTGGTGAAGCAGGATAGCGACCAGTTGGTAGGGATTCTGACCAAAGGGCTCATCATCGAAGGCATGCTCAGACGTCTTTCGAAGGAGTTGCTGGATGAAGAAATCCGGCAGTACAGAGCGAGTCATATTTTCGAGGACATCGTCGCGGAGTACAAAGAGATCTACCTGACGTATGAAATCATCGGCAAGGATTTCGATCGAGCGGGTCAAGGTTCGACGCAGATGAAAAAGAATCTCAAACGGCTTGGCATCCGGCCTGATATCATTCGTCGCCTTGCGATTGCTTCGTATGAAGCGGAGATAAATTCGGTGATCTACTCCGATGGCGGCATCATGATCTTTCGGGTCACGCCTTTTGAGGTCAGCATGAAAGTCAAGGATCGGGGGCCTGGCATCGAGGATATCGAGCAGGCGATGCAGCCGGGCTGGTCGGGCGCCGCCGATTGGGTGCGGGAGATGGGATTCGGTGCGGGTATGGGCATCCCGAACATACGCAAGAACGCGGACAGGTTCGAGATCGAATCGATTCCCGGCGTGGGAACCACTCTGACAATCCGGATTTTTACCGGTGAAACCGAGAGGGAACATGAAGCTGTCTGAGGTTGTGCAGAGGCTGTCGTTGCAGGTCGTCACCGGCGAAAACAATTTGGAAGTCGACGTCACCAAGGGATATTGCAGCGATATGCTCAGCGACGTCATCGGCAATGCCGAAGAAGGCGGGTTATGGCTCACCATCCAGAAGCACCAGAACATCGTGGCGGTCGGCGTAATGAAAGCACTGGCCGGCATTATTCTGGTGAAGGGCCGCCAGCCCGATGAGAACACGATCAACAAGGCGCGCGAGGAAAATCTGCCGATCATGATTTCGCCGCTTGGTTCTTTTGAACTGGCCGGCAGGCTCAAGGCGCTCGGCATCGAAGGGGACTGAGTGTCCGAACTGCGCGTGGTTACAGCGGACTTGCATGTGCATACATGCCTGTCTCCCTGTGCTGATCTCGACATGACCCCGCAGAAGATCGTGGCCCAGGCGCAGCGGCTGAAACTGGGAATGATTGCCATCACAGATCATAACAGCGCCGAGAACGTCGGCGCGGTGATCAAGGCGGCGGCGGCGACGGATCTCGTGGTCATCCCGGGGCTTGAGATCACCACGGCGGAAGAAACGCATATTCTGGGCCTTTTCGGATCGCTGGCAAGTGCATTGGCCATGCAGGAGCTCGTGTACGAACACCTGACACTGGGCGATAACGATGAAGAACTCTTCGGGTTGCAGGTCGTGGCGAACGAGCTGGATGAGGTCGAAGGAATGTGCAGTCGCTTACTTATCGGCGCCACCGATCTCAGCGTAGACCTTGTCGTGGACGCCATACGCGAACTCGGCGGTATTGCGGTGGCGTCTCATATCGACCGTGAGAGCTATAGTCTGATCAGTCAGTTGGGGTTCATCCCGCCGAATCTCAAATTGGCCGCAGTTGATATTTCCCGGCAGTTGACGCTGCGGGAGGCAAGGGCGCGGTTCGTGGAATACCAAGACTACGCGTTTCTTTCCACGTCGGATGCCCATGATCTGAGTCAATTGGGCAGTAACCCTGTGCAACTGCTGATGGCAGGAGAAGATTTCGACGAATTGGTGCTTGCTCTCGCCGGCCGTGACGGCCGCCGCGTGATCGAGAATGGCGATTGAACGATGTGCGGTGCCGGTTAGGCCGCGGCGATGGGCGGTGACGATGGAAGATCTCTCGCTGCACCTACTGGATATCGTGGAAAACTGCACCACGGCGGGCGCTTCGCTGGTTGAAATTCGCATCACCGAAGATGCGGCAAACGATCGGCTCGAAATAAGAATCAAGGACAACGGTCGCGGCATGGACGCCGCGCTCGCGGCGACGGCGACGAATCCCTTCGTCACGACTCGTACCACGCGCCGTGTCGGACTGGGACTGCCGCTTTTAAAGATGGCGGCCGAAGAAGCGGGCGGTGCCTTGACGATCGAATCGACGCCGGGCGTTGGCACCGAGGTGACGGCCAGTTTCCAGGACAGTCACATCGATCGCAAACCGCTAGGCGATATCGCCGGGACGCTGGTGGCTCTGATTCTAGGTCATCCGGAGATTGATTTCAGTTACACCCATGTGCGCGGCGGCGAAACGATCGAACTGGATACTCGAGAGCTGAAAGAACAGCTCGGGACGGTGCCGATCGGTACACCCGCTGTATTGAACATGATCCGGACGCACCTGGCCGGCGCCGGCGAAGATCGCCAAGGAGATAACCATGGCTAAGTTGAAGGTTGAGGATCTCAAACGGATCAAGGAATCGGTCAAGGGAACAGTCAATCTGCGCGACGGCGCGGCACGGGTCAAAGTGACGGTGCACATGGGGACATGCGGCATCGCCGCCGGCGCGCGGACGGTCATGAACACGTTGCTCAGGGAGATCGAGAGCCGCCAAGTCCAGGACGTGATCCTTACTTCCTCTGGTTGCGCCGGTCTCTGCAGCCATGAGCCGATGATCACGGTGGAGGTCAAGGAGACGGCGCCGGTCAAGTACGTCAAACTGGACGCGGACAAGACCAAGCGGATCTTTGCGGAACACATCATGGGCGGCAAGGCCATTGTCGAATACGCGTTTTCGGTAGGCAGCGAAAGGACTCGCTAGCCGCCGCGGGAGCGACAGCGATGCGGTCAGCCCGGATGACCCCGGTCAACAGCCGGCTCAGCCAGCGGGAGTAGGATCGATCCATGGAAAAAGTCTACCGGACCCATCTACTGCTTTGCGCCGGCACGGGCTGCGTGGCCAGTGGCGCCCTCAACGTCCGCGATGCGTTGTGCGCGGAAATCAAGCAACGCGACCTCGCGGACGAAATCTACGTCACCACGACCGGTTGCAATGGTTTCTGCGCCGCGGGGCCGCTGCTCGTCGCCTACCCCGACGGGATCTTCTACCAGAAGTTGACGCCCGCTGATGTCCCGGCTTTTGTGGAGGAATACCTAGTCAAGGGCCGGGTTGCCAAGAAGCATTTGTTCGAGCCGAAGAAGGGCGCGGCCCCGATTCCAAAATTGTCCGATATTGGTTTCTTCGGGCACCAGGTGCTGGTGGCGCTGCGCAACCGCGGACTGATCGATCCTGACAAGATCGACGAATACATCGCCCGCGATGGTTATCTCGGCACCGCCAAAGCGCTCACGGAAATGGAGCCTCGGCAGATCATCGACGAGATTCTTGCCTCCGGTCTGCGCGGCCGTGGCGGCGCAGGCTTCCCGACCGGGCTGAAATGGAGGTTCGCCGCCGAGGCGACCGGCAGCCCCAAATACATACTCTGCAATGCTGACGAAGGTGATCCGGGCGCGTTCATGGACCGTTCGATCCTTGAATCGGATCCGCATGCGGTGATTGAAGGGATGATCATCGGCGCCAAGGCAATCGGCGCACACCAGGGTTATGTCTACGTGCGGGCGGAGTACCCACTGGCCATCGAGAGGCTCGAGCGGGCAATACAGCAGGCACAGGACTACGGCCTGCTTGGAGAAGACATCCTCGGTTCGGGCTATGATATGAATATCGATCTCTACTTTGGCGCCGGTGCCTTCGTCTGCGGCGAAGAAACGGCGCTGATGCAATCGATCGAAGGTCGACGCGGCATGCCGCGCCAGAGGCCGCCTTTTCCGGCACATCAGGGATTGTGGGGCCGGCCGTCGGTGCTCAACAACGTGGAGACTTTCGCGAACGTGGCGCAGATCATCCATCGCGGCGCGATTTGGTTCTCGTCGCTGGGCACCCCCAAGAGCACCGGCACCAAGGTCTTCGCCTTGACCGGCAACGTCAAGAACATCGGTCTCATCGAAGTGCCCATGGGAACGCCGCTGCGGACGATCGTCTATGACATCGGGGGCGGTATTCCGAAGAAGAAAAAACTGAAGGCGGTGCAAGTCGGTGGTCCCTCCGGCGGTTGCATCCCGGAACACATGATCGATACGCCGGTCGATTTCGAATCGATTCCAGCGACCGGCGCCATCATGGGCTCTGGCGGACTGGTGGTGATGGATTCCAGCACCTGCATGGTCGATGTGGCCAAGTTCTTTCTTGAATTCACCGCCGACGAATCATGCGGCAAATGCACCCCGTGCCGCGAGGGCACGTATCAGATGCTCGAGATTCTCACGCGCATCTGCCACGGCAAGGGGCAATTCGAAGACATCGGCACGCTCGAGCAGCTGTCGAGGATGATCGGCGCCAGTTCTCTCTGCGGTCTCGGTCAAACGGCGCCGAACCCGGTACTGACCACCATTCGTTATTTCCGCAAAGAATACGAGGAACACATCAACGAAAAGCGCTGCCGCGCGAAGACCTGCAAAGCGCTACTGAGATTCTGGGTTGATCCGGAGATGTGCAGGAAGTGCGGCCTCTGTGTCCCGGCGTGCCCCGTCGACGCAATCAAGTGGGAGAAAAAAGCAGTCGCTGAGATTCTGCTCGACAAGTGCACACGCTGTACGTCCTGTTACCAAGCATGTCCGTTTGACGCGATCGAGTAGCCGCGTATCTTGTGTTACCTGTTTTGAATTTATTGATTTGCGGCGGGTGGTGCTTGATGGGGGTCCCGGGCGATCTGTGGAGTGCCTATGTGTAGATCTGACGATCATCCGCGCAAGCCCGGGGGCGAGAAGAGACCTGGTCATCGACTACACGTCTTGCGAACGGGGACGTATCTTCATACGTACTGTCCGCTTTGCGATGCCAATCTGATTCAGGGTGACTGGATCGTCTTCGAAATCCAAGCCGGCGATCGGATTGGCGAATTGCGACTTTCGCCGCGTTTCAACGTCTTCGATAAGGAATCGACCATCCCGCTCGCGGCCGGCACTGAACTCGACGATATGCGGTGCCCCCGTTGCCACGAATCAATGATCAATCCGCGCGTGATCTGTGAACGCTGTCGCTCGAAGACGGTGCGCATCAGGATTGCGGCCGTTCATCTTGATATCCATCTCAATGTTTGCGTGCGGTTAGGCTGTTTTTGGCATGGGCTTTCGCAGCGGGATCGGGCGCGCTTGATACTGGAAGAATAAGCGCTCCTGGGTGGGGTGTCGGCGCTATCCTATGGACGGCGCTATCGCGACGCGGCGGCTCAGCCGCCGTCGAGGCCGGCGACTGAAGGAATCTGCAACACCATGGCCGCAAACACGCCGGAGTCGAACCGAGTACCGCTGAACCGGCGCTGGCGCTGGTCCGGTTGGCTGTGGGCGCTCCCCGTCGCCGCGCTGATCGCCGCGCAAATCCGGCCCGTTTTCGGCCAATGCGAACGCGCTGTATTGGCGACCCTGGACGGTGTCGACGCGCTGATGCAGAGCGGCTTGGTCGCCTGGTCGGCGACCACCTGGTGGCAGCCGGCGATCTGGGTCGGCTTGCCGATCTTCTATCCGACCCCCAACGCTATCGTGTGCATGGACTCGCTGCTCGGCCAGGCTCTTCTGGTGGCCCCGCTGCGATTATTTGGCGATCCCTCGCCGGCATTGCTCTACAACCTGGCTTGCCTGGCGACGCTGGTCTTGGTCGCCGTGGCGACGGCCCTGCTGTGGCATGGATCCGGCGCCGGCCGGGAGCGAGCGACCGGCGCGGCCGGTGCCGCTCTCTGCGCGCTCTTCTTGCTCGGTTCGCCGTTCACGACCTGGCAACTCGGGATGCTCAACCAGATCTCGCCGCCCTGCGTCGTTCTCCTGCTGGTCTGCCTCTGGCTGGGGTGGCGCCGGTTCGACCGCCACGGCGGCGCCGGCCTTTGGTGGTGGGCCGCGGCCGCATGCCTGGCGATCCAAGCGGCCTGGGGCTGGTATGGTTTCGCTGATGCCTTCTTCGTGTTGGCGGTTGCGGGCGTGGCCGGGACATGGGCCGCGTGGCGGCGGCGGCGCGTACGGACGCTGGTGCGCCAGGTGTTAGCGCCGGTTTTGCTCGCGAGTGCGTTGGTCCTGGCCATGGCCTGGCCTTACCTGACGCAGCGCTCGTCGGAATCCGAATTCACGCGCGGCGAACAAGAGGTCAGTTACTACAGCGCGACGCTGCAGATGATCGGCAATCCGGGGCCCCACCGCGCAACGTGGCGCGATTTGTGGGGCGGCGGCGAGCTCGCGGCCGAGCGCGCCCGGCGCAACGTGGACGCCGTGCTGCACCCGGGGTGGGTGGCGCTGGCCTGTGCGGCGATCGGCGTTTGGCGCTGGCGGCGGATGTCGCCAGCAGTACGCCGGTTCGGGCTGCTTTTGGCCGCGATCGGCGTGGTCGGCATAGTGATGGCGTTTGGCGACTCGGGCGGTCTGCCGCCGGGCACTGCCAACCGCCTGAAACTGCCATTCGGGTATCTGCGTGACCTCGTGACGCCGTTTCAGGCGTTTCGAGCACCGGTGCGGTTCGTCTACCTGGGCGCCATCGCGTTGGCGTGGTGGGCAGCCGTGGGCGCTTGTTCGGTCGCGGAGCCGCTGAAACCGCGGTCGCGCCGCCTGTTGCTCGGCGGTTTGACGCTGGCGCTATGGCTCGAATCGGTGCCGATGGGTCTGCTCGCCGTGCCGGTGCGGGTCGACGGCCGCCCTGGCAGCCAGCCGCTGCCGGCCCGCGTTCCTGCCGGCGCGGTGCTCACCCTGCCGGCGCCCGCGACCGAGCAGGACGAGGACGCGACGGAGGTGCTCTGGCTGCATCGCGCGTTGGCGACGGGACGGCCGGTCACGGGCGGCGTCTCGGGCTGGGTACCGCCGCAAACCGAGCGCCTGCGCGCGTTGCTGGCGGCCTGCGAGGCGGGCTGCGCCGATCCGCTGGTCGTGCTGGCGGACCTGCGGGCACAGGGAATAGCCGGCGTGGAGATGGCGGTAGCCGGGGCCGACTCTGTGCGAGTCGCCTACTGGGACAGCGTGCTCAGCGAAGCCGGTTACCGCTCGTTCGCGACGGTGCCAGGATACCTATTCTATCTGGCCGCCGACTGAACCTCGTGCAGGAAACGGTGCGCAGGCGTTCGTTCACCGCCGGCGCGCCGCGTTGACACCGCTGGACCGCGGACCTTACCATCATACGTTCAGCATGCCGGCGGTCGCCCCACGCGAGAGTTGGTGTTCATGCGTCGCTACATCTACGGACTGGCTGTGGCGGTTGCGCTGGCGAGTGTTTCCGGCGCCGCCGCGTACGTTCTGCAACAGTTCGACAGCATCGTGACGCCGCCGGCGCGCTTCTGCGGCGTCTGGTTGGACAAGACGATCGCGGTCACCGATCAGGACCTGCGATTGGTGTTCTGGGATCGGCCCGAGCACGAACGCGACGTGCGCGTCTTCGACCTGCCGGCGGCGCCTGTGGCCCTGGAGGCCTGGGGCGACTCGCTGCTGGTCCGGATGCCGGGGCACCCGGGACGCCTGCTGTCCCTGGATTTCGGAGGCCCGAGCGATTATCAGACGGTGCTACCGTCGTGGCATCTGCCGAACGCCTCGGTCGACGGCGGCTTGTACCGCGTCGACGTCGACCTGGCGGACAGCCGGTTCTTGGTCTTTACCGCCCCCGGCCTGGGCGTGTTGATCGGGATGGTGGACTATTGGAACGCCGTCGGCGCGGCCGAAACCTACGCGGTCGCGGCCGACCGCGTCGTCCTGGGCAGCCCGAGCGGCGTGCACGTCTACAGCCTGGCGAACCCGTATGTTCCGCAACGACTTGCCATTCTCGCCCCGCCGGCGCCCGGCGGACCGATTGCCTCAGTTGCCCTGCGCGGGCGCATGCTCGCCGTGGCTTGGGGCGACCGGATCGAGACCTGGGACCTCACGATCGCGTCCGCGCCCGTCCGCTTGGACGCCAGCGACGTCACGGCCGACCAGGTGGCCCTGGGCGACCGTTGGCTCGCGGCCTGGCAGAGCACGGCGGCGTCGCCGCAGGTAACGGTCTATGACGCGCTCGCGCCCGACCAACTCAGCGTGCGCGGATCCTTCGCCGCCGTCGGCGAACTCGGTGCGGGCGCCGTGCAGGTCCAGGGCGACCGTCTGTTGTTGTTCCTCAAGCGCGGGCTGCACTGCTGGACCGTGCCGCCGGGGTCCGGATCGCTCATCGATTCGCAGCGGGCGTGGGTGGTGCTCGATGGATCCCTGTTGGCGAGCCGCGACCAGACGGCCTGGCTGCAGGACGACAACGGCGATCGCTACGTCATCGACCTGGCGGCGCGCGACGTCGTTCGGCGGCAACCTCGCGCGGCGGTCGCGCACGACTTCGGCACCCTGGCGCCCTGCGACGGGTACCTGTTCTACAACCCGCCCGGCGCCGGGGTGCATATCGAGAGCCTCGCCGACCCGCTGGCGCCGCACGTCGTGGCCATGATCGATCGCTCGCCGCCGATCGACAGCATCGAGGTCAGCGACGGCTTGCTCTGCGCGACGGCCGGCAACGAGCTCGTGCTTTACGACGTCACGACGCCGGCCGCGCCCGTCGAGTTGGGCGTGCTGGCGTTGCCGCGGCCGCTGCACACTCTCGCCAGAGTCGGCCAGAGCCTGGTCGTCCTGTCGGAGCGCGAGCCACGGCCGGCGGCCGCCTACCTCGTCGACATCACCGATTTGGAGCAACCAGTGCTCCGCGAGAGCTTCACCCTGACCGATGCTCAGGATGCCGACTGGTCCGCCAGCCAAGTCGTCGCGCGCGAGAACACCGCCGTTATTCTCTGCCAGCAGCCGGGGCCGGGTCTTTCGTTGGCGTCGCAGAATCTGTTGGTCGACCTGTCCGACCCGCAAACACCGCAATGGCAGTGGGCCTGGTCGTTCCCCGAATTGTTCTGGAGTTCGGTCACCTTCGACATCGGATACGGCCCCGAGCCGCAGCCGTCGGATCCGCCGCTCGATCTGTACGGCCTGCACGTCCGCTACTGGGACCAGGACGTCTATGTCTCGCACAATCTTCCGTCCGGCGGCAGCGAGACCGTGGCGATCTGGACCGCCCCGGGCGCCGTCCAAGAGATCGCCCGCCACGGCAATCTGCTCTACGTACTCACTCCCGGCCGCCTGGATTACTTGACCTTGTCCGACCCCGCGACGGTCGGCGTCCCGGCGCTGCCGGCGGCCAGCGCGATCCGCGCGGCGCCCAACCCGTTCAACCCGCAGACAGAGCTCATCATCAGCCTGCCCAAGGCAGGCCCGGTGCAGATCGACATCGTCGATGGGCGCGGCCGCCGCGTCCGCACGCTGCGGAGCGAGTTGCCCGCCGGCGAATCCCGACTCGGCTGGGACGGCACCGATCAGACCGGCCGCGCTCTGCCGAGCGGGGTCTACCTGCTACGGGTCGCCGGGCCCGAGATGACGGCGACAGGGCGTTGCGCGCTGGTTCGTTGAGTCCGGTCAAGCGAACTCACCCGGTTTGTCCGGGCGGCGCTGCGGCTTGCAGCATGACCTGGCCGGCCGTCGCCTCGCGCACGGCCCGCGCGAAGCCGTCCCAGGCCGCCTGCGGCAGCCAAACGCGCCACCGTACGGTCGGGCCGTACGTCTCGGCGTCGAGACGGCCGCCGTGAGTCACAAGCAGCCGGGACAGGGTCTTCTGCTGCGCGTACGCGAATTCGAGGCGGCCGTAACGCCCCCGTCGCACCTCCCGGCGCGGCGCTGCCGCCAGCGCCGCGGCGGCCGTGCTCCCGTAGGCGCGGGCGAGGCCGCCGGTGCCGAGCTTGATCCCG
Source organism: Candidatus Krumholzibacteriia bacterium (assembly GCA_028718575.1). Taxonomy (GTDB): domain Bacteria; phylum Krumholzibacteriota; class Krumholzibacteriia; order LZORAL124-64-63; family LZORAL124-64-63; genus Glo-17. Next base: position 10,408 of record JAQULN010000006.1, read on the forward strand.
CCGAAGTACCTGACGACCGCCACGACGGTGGCCGTCAGCGCTTCGCCGCGGATCGCTTGCAGGATCGGCTCGCCGGCCGAACCCGGCGGTTCGCCGTCATCGTGGCGCGCTTCCAACCATGGCTCCTGGAAGCCCAATCGCCAGGCTGAACATACGTGGCGGGCGTCATGGTACCGGCGGCGCAACTCGTCGACGCAGGATCGCGCAGCGGCCTCGTCTGCGGCCGGGGCGGCGAATGCCAGGAACGTCGACCGCTGGATCTTCTGTTCCGCGGTGCCGGTACCGGCGAGGGTCGAGTAGCTGTCGGACGGCTGAGACATGGCTCTGCGAGTCCTATGGCGCGTGGGATGTCTGGCGGGCCGATCTCAAAACCGGGGCCCTGCCGCCGCCGCGCGCCTGCGGCCAGCCGCGCCATGATAGCATAGGCGGCGGGACGCCGCCGATCAATGTCCCGCTGGCACGGTCGTTGCGTTGGCAACGCGAGCGGCGCTCCTGTCGACGCCGCGGAAAGGCGGAAGCGTGCACCGACGCCGCTGGCTGCGACCAGGACTGGCTGCGCTGCTCGTTCTGGTGTGGCTGCTCGCCGGCCACGGCCGGACCGAAACCGAGCGGTACGATCCGCATTCGCGGATCCAGCGCCCGTTCGGCCAGGGTGCGGCCTACTTCACCGCGGCGGCCGCCCTCGGCCAACTGCGCGACGCAGACGGCGTGCAGTCCGGCTACTGCCTGGCCGCGGTCCTGCGCCCGCACCGCGCCGCCGACTTCTACGACGCCCTCTACGCCTGGAACACCGCCCTCGTGCTGCAGGTGGACAAGCAGGGCGACCAGACAGCCTCGATCCTCTCGGGCGACCTCGTGCTGCGCCGATATCTCGGCGACATGCGCCCCGCCGGTGCCGGGCGGGCCGTTTTTCTCGGTTTGGGCGCCGGGATCAGCCATGTCGCCTGGGCCGCGCGCGACGGCGCGGCAGGGGGCTCGGCGGACGCGTTCGCGTTCTTGGCGGAGGCCGGCCTGGAGTGGAATCTGAACCCCGCGCTGGTCTTGCTGGGCAAGGGACAGTATCGTCTGTACGACCGCGGCGGCCACGACCATTCGGGTTGGTCGGTGCACGTGGGGGCCGGCATACCGCTGCCCTTCTGAGCCCGGCCGGCAGCCGCCGCATCCTTCGGTGTGCGCGGTTCTGTCATGCGCGTTGCCGCCGCCCTTGTCCTGGTGTCGCTGTTCTGTAGCTTGTTGCCGGCGTCGGCGCCGGCGGCAGCTCCCGATGAACTGACCTACCGCGAGTACCGCGCCATCAGCCGCGTGGCCGAGCGGTTGTTGTGCTGCGCCATGTTCGAACCTCTCGACGGCGAGCCCGGCATGTACCTGGTGCTGGGCGATCGCTTCGGCAAGCTCAATGTCTATCTGTTGCACGGCGGCGGCCGCCACGAACGAGTCTGGGTGAGCCAGCAACTCGACGGCAACGCCGAAGAAGTCCTCGTCGTCGATCTCAGCGGCGATGGCTTGGACGACCACATCATCTGCCGCACCCCCCGGCGTCTGTACGCCTGGGACTTGAACGCTGATTTTTTTCTCCGGTATGAATCGCAACCCAACGATTTCCAGTCGATCCGCGCCTTCACGGTGGCCAACATGGACCGGGATCCCGGAAACGAAATCGTCCTGAACGCCGATGACAAGATCCACTACATCGCCGGCGCGACCTTCAACCGCAAGTGGACCAGCCTCAACAACTATCAAGCGACCCAGATCCGTTGCGGTGATGTCGACGGCGACGGCCAGAATGAAATCGTCCTGAACACGGGCCAAGTGCTCGATTCCGGAACCGGCAATGTCAAATGGGAGGATCAGGTCTTCGGCGCCAGGATCGAACTGCTCGATTTCGACGGCGACGGGATCATGGAGATTCTCACCGAGAGCGACGGCGCGCCGTTGCGGGTCTTCGACGTGGACTACCGGGCCGAGAAGCGTTTCCAGTGATGTCGCTTGCGGCCGGATCGCCGGCAAGCGGTCCGGTGCGGCCGTTCGCGGGCAAGTCCGGCGGCAGACCGCATCCGGTGTCTGCGGCCTCGGCGGAGCTACGGTACGGCGCGCATCGCCGCCAGGACGGCGGCTGCGTCGTGCCAGCCGCTGAGGGTCCGCCCGTGCAGGATGCGGCCGTTCGTGTCGATGAAGGCGATCGTCGGTAATCCCGGCACGCGGAACATCTCCTTGACCGCGGCCATGTCGGCGTCGTCGGGGCGAGTCGCGTCGACCTTGATGGCGGTGAAACGCAGGCTTTCCTGCACGACCGCGGGGACGTTCCAAACTTCACGGTCCAGTTTCTTGCAGTACGCGCACCACGTGGCCCAGAAATCGATGATGATCGGCTTGCCCGTCGCCTGGGACTCCTCGATCTTCGCCGCCAGCAACGCCTGCACGTTCTCGCCCGTGCGGACGACTTCCCACTGGACATGATCCGGCAAGGCGGCGGCGACCTCGGCGGCCGGGGCTCCGGCCGGCGCGATCCCGGGCGGCGCCGAGTATGTGGCCGCGGGCCAGAGGGTCGGCACGAGAACACGACCCAGCAGCCAGAAGCCCGCCACCAGGCCCAGGATGCCCAATCCTTTGCGCCCCCGGTACCACCAATGGCTGGCCGATTCCAGGCGATCGAACGCGCCGACGAAGACTGCCACGATCACCGTGACCGCGCCCAGCAGGAGGTAGAATACGGTTTCTGGTAGAACCAGCGGCGGGCGCACGAAGTAGAACGCCATGTACAGGAGCAGAAGCCCCATGCCTTTGCGCACGGTCTCCATCCATCCGCCGCTGCGGGGCAGGCTGCTCAAGAGCGCGGGGAACGTGCCGACGGCAACCAGTAGGGCGCTGAGCCCGAGGCCGAAGCAGAACAGCGACCAGAAGCCGAGCAGCACATTGCCGGTGGTGCCGACCCAAAGCAGCAGCGCGGCCAGGAACGGACCCACACACGGCGAGGCCACGAGCCCGGCGACCATCCCGGCCAACAGGGCGCCAACGAAGCCGGCGCGCTGTCCGCCCGCGCCCTGCAGACGATTACGCAGCAGCGCCGGCGCCTCGAGCTCATAGGCCCCGAACATCGCGAAGCTAAGCGCGACCATCAACAACGCGATGGGCACCAATACGGCCGGGCTCTGCAAAATAGCCGTAATGCCGCTGAATACGGTGGCCGAGACGACGCCGATCAAGCCGTAGACGAGCGCCAGACCGAGGCCGTAGGTCAGGGCGGTCAGGAAGCTCTTGGCCACTCCCTTGTCCTGTGCTTGGGCGCCGAGCACCGCGAGAGTGATCGGGATCATTGGGTAGATGCAGGGCGTCGCACTCATGAGCACGCCGCCCAGAAACACCAGGGCCAGAAACAACGCGAGCCCGCGGTTGGCGACGAAATGCGTGATGCGGCCCGCGGACCACTCGCCGCCGAACGCGACGGCGACCTCGCCCTCCCAGCGATATTCGCGGTCCTCGTAACGGGCGGTGACGACCAGCGGGTAGGCACCGGGTTGAGCCGCCGGCAATGTGGGCGCGGTCCAGACGAAACGGCCCGGCTGGCCGGTCGCGCGCAGCGGCAACGGATCGTCGAAGAGCGGTCCCGGGGCCGCGGCCCCGACGGCCACGTCGACGTTCAGGCGGGAGGCGTCCGCGCCGGTTGCTGCCGGCATTTGTAACGCGAGCTCGAGATCGCGCCCGATCACGATCGGGTCCGCCGGCACGGAAACCTGCAGATCCTGCGCATGGACGGTCAACGCCGCCGAGCAAACAAGCAGGCAAACGATTGCGAAAGACGAGTTCGCAAAACGACCGCGGCTAGCTGGCATGGGTCCTCTTCTTCGCTGTGGCTTTGAGTGGCACTTCGCGAAACACCCGCATTCGGTTGACGGCGCAAAAAAACACAGTCGCCGGTTTCCATCGGGCCTTAAAGGTAATATCATATAGCACCGACAGGCTATGATTTGTTGCGGTCGTCGCATGCGTGGACTCTGCGAAAGGAACCAGTCTTGACCCGAATTCCCCGCAAGATCATGCTGCTCTATTCGCTGGCCGCCATTCTGACCTTGGCCGCATGCGGCGACAAGCAGAACAACACCGCCGGCGCCGCGGTCGGCCAGACCGTGGCGGCGGCGCAGTTCGGCATCGGCCTGCCGGCGCCGGACTTCGCGCTCCAGGATATCCACGGCCAGAAGGTGACCTTGTCGTCGCACAAGGGCAAAGCCGTCATCGTGGATTTCTGGGCGACCTGGTGCGCACCGTGCCGGATCGTGATGCCTCATCTGCAGGAATTATCGCAGAAGTATCCGGACCAGCTCGCCGTTCTGGCCGTCTCCCTGGATCAGAATCCGCTCGCCGTGGTGCCGCCCTTCGTCGACCGGATGGGATTGACGTTCACCATCCTCGCCGATCCGGCGGCGATGCAAGTGGCGCAACAGTGGGGGGGGATCCGCAGTATTCCCACGGCCTTCCTTATCGACCGCGACGGCAAGATCTTGCATCAGTGGGTGGGGGTGCACCCACGCGGCGAGTACGAACAGAAGATACGACAGGTCCTGGGGTTGGAGGTCTAACCGGAGGGCGAGGCGCAGGCTATCTGGGAAAGGAATCGTCCCTGGCTGCGGTGTGAACCTTCGACCAGGGACGCACGATGGCTGGGGTCATTTACGAAGCCACCAGAAGAGATCGATGAGTGCGAGACCCATGAGGGTCAGCAAATCGTAACTCATGTCACCCCCCTTTCCCGGTCTGAAGTGCGTGCCGTGGACATCCATGCCTTCGGCGCGGGCGGGGAGGACTTGAGTGGCATCCGCGCGGGGCGAAGTTGCTGTCGGTTGGCGTGTTGCCGCTACCAGACGCCGGAGCCTCCTGGCCGCCACGCTCACGGCGTTGCATATTTCACGCCACGCTATGAGGAAATCTGTAATTACATTATTTTCATAATGATAACGGTGCGGTCGTCAGTGGCGGCGTCGCCGCCGAACTCGGTCACCCGTGCAAAAATCTCGCGGCAGAGATCCGTCGGCGACCGTTCTCGCGAGGCGGCGACCATCGAGAGCAGCCGTTCGACCTCGAAAAACTCCCCTCCGTCGGGGCTCGTCTGCTCGGTGATGCCGTCAGTGTACCCGATCAACAGATCCCCGGGCGCGAGGCGCAGCGTGCCGCGCCGGTAGGGTACGCCGGCCTTGATGCCGAGGACCGGCCCGCCGCGCCGCAGCGACACTGGTTCGCCTTCTCGTCGAAAGAGCAGCGGTGGCTCCAGGCCGGCGTTGCAGTAGGTCAGTAATCGCCGCTGTAGATCCAGCACGCCGTAGAAGAAACTGATGAACCGATCAGGGGCGAGGACTTCGCCGATTCGGCGGTCCAATTCGGCGATGACCTGGTCTGCGGCGATGTCCGGGCGAGCCAACTCGCGGAAGGTGACTCGCACTGTGGTCATCAACAGCGCCGCCGGGATCCCCTTGCCCGCGACGTCGGCAACGCAAAATGCGAGCAAGTTCGATTCTGGCAGCAAGAAGTAGTCGTAGTAGTCCCCGCCGACTTCGCGGCAGGAATCGTTGCGGCCGCAGATTTCCACGTCGGCGACGGCGAGCGGCTCGGTCGGCAGCAACTGTGCTTGGATTTCCCGCGCGACCGTCAATTCGGTCTGCAGCTGGCGTTGCCGCAGGCGCTCGGTATGCAGGCGCAGGCTTTCAAGCATCGGCGCGGTCTGCAGCGCGAGATTGCCGAGGTTGGCGAGGTCTTCCTGCGAATAGAGGGCGCCGCCGTCCTTCGGTCCGAACAGCAACAGGCCGAGCAAACGGTTGCCCGTGACCAAAGGGACCAGCAGTTCGTTCGGCTGCAGCGCGAGGTCGCGCGCCGCCGAGGTCGCGGTTCTGACCAGGCCCATGTCTTCGAGTTCTTCGCGGAACAACGGGCGGCGCAGGCGATGCAGACAAACAAGGAGCGGGTCGTCGCCCGAGACAGTCGGGCCGGCCGTGCCGGCAGCCGGGCGTCGGCCGACTTCCTGGAGCGTGCCGGTTTCCAGCGAGGTCGACAGATAAAGTGAGATCCGCGTGGGCCGGTAGAGGTGATGGAGGCGGTCGAGAAGCAGCGCGTGCGCTTCCTCGGCGCTGACCTGGATCGCCATGTCGCGGCCGAGGCGCGTGAGCGTCTCCCGGTTCGCGCGCCGCGACGGATAGAACGCCGCGTCCACCCAGCTCTGGACCTGCCGTCGCAGGGGCAGGACCGCCAGACTACAGGCGGCTAGCGTCAAGACGAGTACTGGATAGGCAGAGACCTGGTAGACGCGAGTCAGCCAGTTGCCAAGGACGGCGGCGCCCAGGATGTAGGCTGCAATAATCAGTATTGTGACCAGACCGTAGACCAGGCTGGCGCGGACGACGAACTCGGTGTCGAGCGCTCCGTACCGCATGATGGCCAGACCGAAACTCACCGGCACCAGCAGCAGCGAGAAGCCGAGATACTCCCAGTGGGGAAACGCCGGCAGGTTACCGCCGCCCACCGACGACGCGACGAGAAACGGCAGCAGACCGACTGCTAGCCCGAGCAGGATCACCCGGAGTTTCGTGTGTAGGACGGGACGGTCGCGGCGCAGTACGTTGCGGGCGAACACCACCAAGCCGACGAGGAAGTAGACGACGAAATAGAGCGCCGCGGCGCGCTGGAGCAGACTGGCGGCCAGCGAATCCTCGCTCACGCGCAGAGCGAGAGCCACCAAGGTTGCGGCGATCAACAACAGCGCCGGCAAGAAGAGGAGTCGGTCGCCGCGGCGAGCAGTGCCGATGCCGGTGGCGGGAAGGCGCAGGAAGAACCGCAAAAAATAGACAGGCCAGAGATACTGTAGCAGTTCGCGGATCACTTGTTTGGCGATCTGGTATTTCGCAGCCGGCAGTTCCGGCAGGTCGGCCAGGAAGAAGGCGAAAATGAAGCAGAGGCCGAAGAAATTGCGGCCCACGGCGTCGTGGCGGCGCGAGTGCACCCACCAGCCGATCAGGAGGAACAAGATACCGGCGAGCCAGATGCTCAGCCCGTAAACCATCCGCGAACGGCTGGGCCGGCGCGGTTGGATCTCCAGCTCGTGCAAGGTGCCGTTGCGCGCCACGGTCAGTCGGCGCGTTTGCAGGCCGTAGTCGCCGGCAGTCAGCGTGAACCAGTCGACCATCTGCGTGACGGGCCGGCCGGCGAAGGCCACCACGCGGTCGCCTTCGCGCAGACCGGCCCTGGCGGCGGGACCGTCCGGTGCCACGGCCTGGATTTGCAGGCGATGCACCGCCAGGCCGAGATCGGGTTTCTGCAGGATGTGCACGGAGACCGGCAGCGCCGATACCAGCAGCAGCGGCGCCAGCACGTAAAGACTGATCCGGCGGGTCAATTGCTGGAATGTCGATTCCGTCGAACCGGAGACACAGACCATGAGGTGCCCTTCCGCCGGCGGGTCAGCCAGAGCCTACCACGCGGAGGAAGCGATTGCCAATCGCAGCGTGCGCGGTCAGTCGCATCCGAGCGGTCGCGCGCCGACCAGGGCGAATGGTGCGCCGTCGCGCCCGCCGGGCAGACACGGCGAACCACGGCGCAGGTCGTAATTACCGGTCGCGGGGGAGCAGAACGCGGGATCGCGCGAGAAGTTGCCGTTCATCGCTGCCATGGCTGCCAGCG
>JAQULN010000007.1 GCA_028718575.1 Candidatus Krumholzibacteriia bacterium
CGCGAACGCTCCGATACGGCCAGGGCTCGCAGAGCGGAATCGCCGGCGGTGCCCGCCCCGGCGTGAATGGCGATCCTCTTCTCATAAGGCTCGAGCGCCGGACGCAGCATGTGGCGCCGAAGCTCGTCGCTGCCGACGTCCCGCCTGAGCGACTCGACGACCTCCAGCGCATGGTCGAGGTATCGCGCGGCGCTCACGGTATCACCGAGCGCCAGCTTGGCCTCGCTCACAGCAACGCATGCCATCCATTCACGCTCTGCCAGCCCGCTCTCCTCGGCCCGCGCCAGCGCGACCGCCGCCCGCTCCGCCGCCGATTCCGGCGTCGCGGCACACCGAGCCTCCAGCAGCGCAACGCGAGCTCCCAGCAAGAGCGAGTAACCCTCGGCCAAGAAGCGATTGCATTCAACGAGGATGGTCTGCGCCGAATCGCGCTCGCCGGCCTCGACGTGCAGTTCGGCGAGATCCGTGAGCGCTTCGAGCACCGCGTTGCGGTCGCTCCATTTGCGCGCCACGGCAAGGGCCTGACGGCCGTAGCGTCGCGCCTCGTCGGGCCGGTCCGCTTGACGGCAGACAAAGACCAGACCGCTCGCGGCGCGGCGCAGAAGTTCCTCGTACTGTAAAAACTCCGCCGCCGCCAAGGCGCGCTCGAAATGCTCGCGCGACCGCTCGAAGTCGCCGAGGGCGGCATGCACATGGGCAATGGCGACCTCCGCGTCGCCGACGCCGTCGGCGTCCCCGATGGAGTCGCAGAGAGCGCGGGCCGATTCGATGCGAATCAACGCCCGGCGGTAATCGCCGCGCATGGTGTGTAAGATGCCGAGGGATTGCAGACTCCACGCTTCGCTCACACGGTCGCCGAGACGCCGATTGACCGCGAGCGAACGGCGATAATATTCGGCAGCGGCGTCGAGCCGGCCGAGTTTGTGGTGGACGAGGGCCAGTCCCGCCAGCACCCAGTTGCGGATCACCAGACTGTCTACGCGTTCAAGGATATCCAGGCACCGGTCGTAATGGTCGCTCGCCTCGGGATAAAGGCCGAGCACGACCATATTGTACGCGAGCCGCTGACGCGCTCCCAGTTCGCCGGCTTCGTTGGCCAGCCTGATGTGTTCAGCCAACGCGGTCCGAAACAGATCAACCGCGTGCGCGCGGTCGCCGCGGGCCTCGGCCACGGCCGCCAGACCACTCAGGACGTATCCGCGCAGGAAGACGAAACCGCACTCGTCCGCGATATCCATGGCGCTGTGCAGCGTCGACTCTGCCGCGTCGAGGTCCCGCTGTTGAGTGTAATCGTAGCCCAAACCGGCCAGCGTACTCGCCTGTCGGTACCTGTCCGCGAGACGTTGTGCTTGAGCGTACGCTGCACAGTAGTACTCCCGCGCTTCCTCGATGCGCCGGCGCCTGGAATGCGTTGTTCCCAGCCCGTAGAGAGCATCGGCATGCTGGCGGGTCCAGCCGCGAGCGGCAGCGATCGTAGCCTGCGCGTTGTAGAGACTGTCGGCGGCGTCGTAGCGACCGGTCGCATTCCACAGGGCGGCGTGCGCATAGCGCGAGGCGTTACGTAGTCGCTCCAGAGCGTTGATTTCGGCGCGATTAGCCGGGCCCGCGGCTGCTGCGGCCGCCGTCTCGTCGCCTGCGGCCGCCGTCAATACCGCCAGGAGCGTATCGGCCCGGGCAAGCCACCAAGCGCTCGCCGCGAGGTCTCCCGCGCGCACCGCACATTGCAACGCCGCCTGCAGGTAGAGAATCCCCGCCAAGGTATCGCCGGCAGCGCAGGCAAGACCGCTCGCGTCTGCAAACAGGGGAGCAGCCGCGCTGAGGTAGCCGCCGCGCCGCAGGCGCGCGGCGTTGCCATGGACGACCCCGGCTTGACGACGGAAACGAGCGAGTTCGTCGCTGCGCGCCGGGCGAACGGTCGAATCGCCGTCGCCGTCGACCGCCGCGGCCAGATCGTCGCCGGCGGCGCAGCGCGCCTCTTGCCAAAGCGCCCATCCCTCGTTCGCCGCGAGCACACCGCGGGACTCCGCCGCCAGCTCGCGGAATCCTTGTCGCACAGCGTTCGTATCTGCCGCATCGAGTGCTTCCTCGACTCGCGCCCAGAGCGCCAACGCCCTGCGCGTAGGAGTGTGCCGCGGCGACTCTACCGCACCGGCGGGCAGCGCAACCGCGATCGCCATGACCGTTGCCGCGACAGCGCTGGCCCGCGCGCCGTGACGCCATGAACCTCGGTCGGTCACTTTTAACTCGGCAGCAGCCAACGCGATCCCATCCCCTGCGAACGTGTCTTTGACGGTATGGATCCGTCCGTGCAGATCTACCGTCGATCCTACCACAGCCCGGACCGCCTGGGGATCGAATCCCCGCCGGCGTGCGGGCAGTTAAAAAATATTGTGTCATGTCGCCCAGACGCATGGTCAAAAACAGCAGGTTTCTATCACCCCGTCCACCGTCAACCCCGGGCGCGCGGTGCTCGCCCCTAGACTGCGGAGGCCCAAACCATGTTCCCGACCACGCGTCAAGTTACCGGCCCGGCGATGACCGGCGTCGTCCTGGCCGCTTGCCTACTCGTCTGCGTCTGGGCGTATCCGACGGCCGGCTCGGCGCCGGCGTCAAATTCGCCCGCAAGTCCCCAACCCGCGCTTGCCACGGCGGATCCCGCCCAGCCGGAAGTTGCCGGCGTTCCCGTTGGCGAAATACCGGTACGCGAATCGTGGCTGACCGCCGATCGCGAACTCTCCCCGCTGCTGCAAGCCGTCAAGTCTGCTTGGCTGGAGTACACCGCTGCCGCGGCGCAACTCGAAACGGACCTGGCGGCAGCCGGCGATGCAACGGCGGCTCTGGCCGTGCAGCGCCGGATCGAGGACGCCGCGCGCGAATTCGAGCTTCGCATCTTGCGGATCCAGATCGACGACGCGCGGCGCAACGGACGGATCGCCGTCGCGGAGCAGCTCGAAGCGGCGGTCGAGACCATGCTCAACCCGCCGGCGTTCCCGGCGCGACCCGAGCGTCCGGCGCCGGCCGGCGAACGCTGAAAGGTGGTCTGCCATGAAAACCATCCACGCTGCCGGCGGCAGGCCGCAGAAACAGCAATACGACCGGCGAACGCTGCCGGCCGTCCTGGTCTCGGTTCTCTTTTCGGTCCTCGTGGCCGCCGCCGCCGCCCGCGTCGGCCCGCCTGTCGAGGTGCAGCTACTGGGCACCCCCCGCGCCGCCACGGCCAACACCAACTTCGCCGGCGAAATCGCGATTCGCACCGGTACCGATGCCGTGGTCACCGATATCCGCCTCAGCGGAGCGGGCTGGCTGCCGATTCGTCTCGACGCGTCTTCCAGCACGAGTCTGGCCGCCGGTACGGAGATGCGCGTGCCGTTCGAGGCTCGCCCCAGCGATCCCGAGCAGAGCCTGTCGATCGAGTTCGCCTGGAATGGGATGCATGTCAGCAAGCGGTTCGATCTGTCGGCCGCTCATGTCGACCGGGTTTCAAGACCCGGCCAAGCGGTTGTCGCTCCGGATCGATTGCAGCAACCGTTCCCCGGAGTCGACCGGTCGCAGCCTTCGCCCGAACCCGCGGCAGCTGCGGATGCGACCGAGCGCGGGCTGATCGAGAAGGATGACGAGCCTGGAGGGCGTTCGCGCTCGATCCGCGTCCGCGGCCGTTTCATCTACTACCGCGACGACAATGTCGTCTTGGGCGGCGACGGGATCACGGTCAAGATCATGGATGAGGATTTCGGCGTCGACGATGAACTCGGATCCACGATCACCAATACACAAGGCTACTTCGATATCACCGTCAACTGGGATCAGATAGAAGACGACCCGGATCTGTACGTCGAGTTCCAGTCGGTGAACTCCAAAGCCAACGTCCGCGACGACACGTGGTTCATCACCTATAAGTGGGCGACAGCGACCCAGGACGATTACACCGGCACCGACTTGAACATCGGCACCGTCATGTCGGGCGATGAATCCTTGTTCGGCGCCGTTCACGTCATGACCGACGTCGTACGCACGTGGCGCTGGTACGTGAATCGCGGCTTCAACTGCTCTGAAGTCGACGTGTTCTGGCCCGCCGATTCCGAAGACAACTCCTTCTACACGCCGTCGCCGTGGCGGAACATCCACTTCATTCCCGGACACACCTGGTTCGAGACCGTGCACAGCCATGAGTACACTCACCATTTCGAAGACGATTTCGGTCACATAGACGATATCGACTACTGCAATCCCGGCGGTTTCTGCGACGATCCCGGCGATTGCGGGCATTGTGTCTGGTGTCGGGAAAATTCCTACGTTACCTACTGCGAGGGACTTGCGGAGTTCGGTGGAGATGTGATTCCTTCTTCCTTCGCGACCAGCTACGGTCACGCGGCGCAACATATCGATCACGTGGAAACGATCAACGCGTGCCACGAAGACGGCAACTTCCACAGCCCCCTCCTAACCGAGGGGTTTTTCGCGGCGGTCCTGGTCGATATCCATGACATCAATGCCGATGACGATCCGCAATACCCGGGCTACGCGGACCAACTCGCCATGGGCGCTGACGCCATCCTCGAGTGCATCCACGACCACAACACGAATGCGCCGTTGGCGTTCCTGCTGGCTTTCAAAGCCGACAATTACGCCCAACGTGAAGCGCTCTGGGAAACCGCCATGAACTGCGGTTACGACATCGACGAATCGTCCCCGGACGCTGTCACGAATCTGCATCCTGACGGCAACCATCCGTACGGCGTGCCCTCGGCCGACAACACGATCACAGTGCACTGGAACCGGGCCTTGGACGACGCTTCCGGCATCTACGGCTACAGCGTCTCCTGGACACACACGCCGCAGAATCCCGGCACCGCGCTGAGCCTCTATGACGTCTTGACGACCACCTCCGACGAGCTCGCCCCGGGTACCTGGTATTGCAACGTCCGTGCTCGCGATCGCGTCGGCAACTGGAGTTCGACTTACGCGTACTGCGGCCCGATGATCATTCGCGAAGCGGAAGCCTCCGACCTCGAGCTGTTCCACCATACCGGCTGGGATTACACGCTAGTGCCGAGCGCTTCGAATACGAACGGTCTCTGGGATTGCACGGTTTCGCCGACGCTGCCCGGCGACACGAACGGCACGTACTGGAACGTGACGGGCCGCAACAACGGCGAATCGACGACGTCCGCGACCGTCATCGGCCAGGTCGGCATCGACGAGAAGCCGCTGGCGGCAGCCGACTACGGCTATCTCGACCAGGGGGAATCGTTCTACACCCTCAACGGCGGACCCTTGGCGGCGCCCGCCGGACGCCATGTCTTCCACTGCGTCCTCGACCCTTATGGACACATCCCCGAGACCATCGAATGGAACAACGATTGGGGCCACCAGTTCGTCTGGATCCCGCCCGTCATGTCGCCCAATGTCGTCGTTTCGCGGCCGACACCCGGCTTCATCCTCGCCGGCTGGGACTACATTCACGACGGCTCGACGTTCCACGTCAACGTCGACGGCTTGCGCATGCCCGACACCGCCTGGTGGAACATCCTCGTGAGCTGGCCGCAGGATCTCGAGGAGTACTATCCGATCGCCCTATTCGATCCCGCCACAGGCGCCGAGAGCGGTTTCGAGACCAGCTTGGCGACATCGTTTCGGAGTGCCGGCTGTCTCAACGCCGTCATCGTCAACCAGAACACGGTTCCGGCCGGCGATTGGGACATCGGTGTCAGCAACTGGACGCCGGACGACTTCGACGGCGGATACAAGGCCGTCTATCTCCAGGGCGGAACGGCGATCTTCAACTCGAACCTGACGCACGCGTTCGGAGCCAACGTTTTCTTCACCTTGAAGGAATTCTACGTGGCGGCGGGCAATGTAGGGTGGGTCAGCCTCGTTGTCGAAACAGAACCGCCCTATTCGCCTCTGCACGTGCAGTGGCGGGACGAATGGTTCACCTACGGCAAGCTGATCGATTGCACAGAGGAAACGGTCACGGACGCCGACGGCCGCGCCTATCTGCAGTTCGAGGTCACCGAGACCGGCTACAACTCGATCGCCTTCTGGCGGGACCCCGTCGACGGGACCGATCCGGTCACGATCCGTTATCGTTTGGAGAAAACGCCGCCGGATTTCGCGCCGCGGTATTATGCGGGCTGGCACTCGCCGGCCGTTCCGCGTCCCCTCGATGACGGTACGGTGTTCTCCGTGCCGCTGCCCGATACGTTGTACGGAGATATCGCGAGCACTTATTACAATTTCACCTTCCGCAACGACAGCCCGACGCCGGCGACCAATCTCGATGTCTACCTCTATCTGGACGGTCAATCGTCAGTCGGATTCAACTACGCGGACTTCCCCGGCTATGCGTTTAGCCCGGTCAACTGGTCGGTCGCGCAGACGGTCGCCGGCGGTCGTCACACCTTCGCCTTCGCCATCGACCCCGCCAATACCATCCCCGAGATCAACGAAGACAACAACGTCTACGGCGAACAGTACTGTTGGTCGCCTTATCCGCTGGCGGCCGGCCAGTACCGCGCGTTCGTTCCGGCGCCCCCCGAGCGCAGCGGCGGTTGGGACCAGGTCCGCAGCAGCGAGCCTCTCTGGTACAACAATCACGGCTACCGGCTGACCAGCCCCGCGACCTGGTGGACGGGCTGCGCCGTCATGCCGGGCGACACCACCAATGTCGACCTGCGGCTGCACGAGCCGCTGGTCGGCGCCAAGAACGGCTACACCGCGAGCCTGGTCTACTCAGGCTGGAGCCGCGCGAAATCAGACTACGTACTCATCAACCACAACATCGTGCCGCACGACGAGGTCGATGTCGGCGTGCTCCGGATTGCCGGCGCGCAGACGTACACCCTCCACTACGCCACGGAAGAGTACCTGGGAGCCAACCCGAACGGGGTTTTCGGCTCGTTCTCGCTGGCCGCGATGCGTACGCTGAGCATGCACGAGATGTACCTGGCCCCCGGCACGTGGTCCTTCGAGTTGCGGCACCTCGGCGGCAGCGTCGACTGGGGCTTGTGCCTACATCCCCATGACCAACCATACGTCGCCAAATCCCAGACCGTGCCCGGCGGCGCGGCGTGGGAGAACGGCCTGGGCCAGAACGAATCGTTCATCGTCGAGGTGGCCGAAGCAGGTTACTACCTGCTGGCGGTATGGAAGACGCATTCACACAACCTGCTCCAGACCGGCACCTATGAGCTCGCCATCACCAACGAAATCGTCGCGGTCGACGATGGCGGCGTCCCCGCCGCGACTGCGTTGACGTCCGTCTTCCCGAATCCGTTCAATCCGTGCGCCACGCTGGCGTTCGATCTCGCGGACGCCGGATCAATGGACCTGGCGATCTACGACCTGAAGGGCACGCGGGTCCGCACGCTCGTCCGCGAAACAAGGCCTGCCGGTCGACACCCCGTGATCTGGGACGGCTGCGGCGATCGCGGCCAGCCGTTGGCTTCCGGCATCTACCTGGTGCGTTTCCAGTGCGGTGAGGTGCGCCAGTTGAGGAAGGTGGCGCTCGTGAAGTAGCCCGTTACTTTGCCGCCGTCCAGCCCGGTTGTCGAGTCCGCAGGAATGAGGCGACCGGGCTTCTTGTTTACATCATGGGCGGCCGCAAAGCTACTCACCGTCTACTTCTCCATCAGCTCCAGCACCTTGAGGCGCGCCTCGGCGCGCTGGCGGGCGAGCAGCGCGCGCTCCTTGTCGATGGCGACATCGCGCGAGAGCAGACGCTCCTTCGCGCGCGCGAGGGCGGCGCGGGCGCGATCGCCATCGATCTCGCCGGCCTCCTCGCAGCTATCGGTCATCACGTTGACGACGTTGTCGCTGACCTCGACGAAGCCGCCGCTGCACGCCATGTAGCGCGTGGTGCCCGCGTCGTCCAGGCGAATGGTGACCACGCCAGGCTCGAGGCCACTCACCAGCGGCGCATGGTTCGCCCAGATCCCCAGGTAACCCAGGCTGCCGGGCAGGATCACCGAGACGGCCTCGGCCTCCCAGGCCACCTTTTCCGGCGTCACGATGTTGACCTTGAACGGCTTCACCGCTCTACCTTCCTAGGCGGAGGCCTGGAGTTTTTCGTAGTTCTCGAGCACCTCTTCGATGGCGCCGCAGTAGAGGAAGCATTGCTCGGGAATGTGGTCGTACTCGCCGGCAATCAAACCTTTGAAGCTCCGGATCGTATCCTCGAGCTTCACATAGCGGCCGGCCTTGCCGGTGAACTGCTCGGCTACGAAGAACGGCTGCGAGAAGAAGCGCTGGATGCGGCGCGCGCGCTGCACGATCAGCTTGTCCTCGTCGCTGAGCTCGTCCATGCCGAGGATGGCGATGATGTCCTGCAAGTCCTTGTAACGCTGCAGATACTGCTGGACGCGGCGCGCGACGGCGTAGTGTTCGTCGCCGACGATGCGCGGGTCGAGGATGCGGCTCGTCGAGTCCAGGGGGTCGACCGCTGGGTAGATGCCGAGCTCCGCGATCTGGCGTGAGAGCACCGTGGTGGCGTCGAGGTGCGAAAACGCGGTCGCGGGCGCCGGATCGGTGAGATCGTCGGCCGGCACGTAGATCGCTTGCACCGAAGTGATCGAACCGTTGCGCGTCGAGGTGATGCGCTCCTGGAGCTGGCCCATCTCCGTGGCTAGGGTCGGCTGGTAGCCCACCGCCGACGGCATGCGGCCCAGAAGCGCCGAGACCTCGCTGCCCGCCTGCGTGAAGCGGAAGATGTTGTCGATGAACAAGAGCACGTCCTGCTTCATCTCGTCGCGGAAGTGCTCGGCCATGGTCAGCCCCGACAGGCCCACGCGCAGACGGGCGCCGGGCGGCTCGTTCATCTGACCGAAAACCAGCGCGGTGTTCTTGAGCACGCCCGACTCGGTCATCTCAAGGTAGAGGTCGTTGCCCTCGCGGGTGCGCTCGCCCACGCCGCAGAAGACCGAATAGCCGCCGTGTTGCGTGGCGATGGCGTGGATCAGCTCCTGCACGATCACGGTCTTGCCCACGCCAGCGCCGCCGAAGAGGCCGATCTTGCCGCCTTTGGCGTAGGGCGCGAGCAGGTCGACCACCTTGATGCCCGTCTCGAAGATCTCGTTGGCCTCGCCCTGTTCGGAAAGATCCGGCGGCAGCGCGTGGATCGGGCTGGTCTTCTCGGGCTCCGGCACGTCGCCCTTGCCGTCGATCGGCCGGCCCAGCAGGTTGAACAGCCGCCCCAGGCACTGCTTGCCCACCGGCACGGCGATCGGCTTGCCGGTATCGAGTCCCCGCATGCCGCGCACCAGACCGTCGGTCGAGTCCATGGCCACCGTGCGCACGACATTGTTGCCGATGTGCTGGGCGACTTCGGTCACCAGGTCGATACCCCGCTTCGCGTCTACGATGTGGATCGCGTTGAGGATGTCCGGCAGCTTTTCGCTCTGGAACTCAAAGTCGACCGTCGGGCCGATTACCTGTTTGACCGTGCCGTAATTCTCGGCCATATCCTACTTGCTCCTGGCGTTACAGCGCGTTGGCGCCGCCGACGATGTCCAGCAGCTCGGCGGTGATCGCCGCCTGCCGCTCGCGGTTGCGCCGCAGAGTCAGCGCGTCGACCAGTTCGCCGGCGTTGTTGGTCGCCGCCGTCATGCTGGTCATGCGCGCCGCGTGCTCGCTGGTGAAAGCTTCCATGAGCGTCATGAAGACGCGATTGCGCAGGTAAAGGGGCAACAGCAGCGCGAAGAGCTGCTCGCGGCCCGGCTCCCAGATGTAATCGAGGTCGGCGACCGGCTCGGCGGGCGCGTCCTCGCGGCCGAGCTTGCCCTGCATGCGCTTCCCGGCCGGCTCTTCGGCGGCAGCGGCTCCGTCACTGCCCGCGGCGCCGTTCGTTGCGGCCGCCGGCGGGGCGATCGGCAGCACCGCGCGTTCACTCGGGCGCTGGACCATGGTCGAGTGGTACTCCGAATAAACGATCCGCACCTCGTCGTGGGTCCGCTCCAAGAACGCGCGCACGAGCGCGTCCCCCACTTGCTGCGCGCGCTCCGCCGATGCATCGCCGTTGAAGTCGTCGTGGCGGCCATGCAGCGCGTAGCCGCGTTTGGCGAAGTAGTCGCCTGCCTTCTTACCGATCGTCAGCACCGTCGTCTCGACGCCGGCCGCCCGCGACGCGTCGATGGCCTGCTGCGCCATCTTGATCAGATTCAGGTTGTAGCTGCCGCAGAGCCCCTTGTCCGATGCGACCACGATGTAGAGTCGCCGCGCGACCTCGCGGACCTCGAACAGCGGGTGAGCATCCTGCGCCGCGCCGGCAAGGTGCTGCACCAATCGCGCGAGTTGTCGCGCGTATGGTCGCGCGGCGATCATCTTGCCCTGCGAGCGGTTCAGTTTCGCCGCGGCCACCATTTTCATGGCCTTGGTGATCTGCTGAGTGCTCTTGACCGAGCGGATGCGCTTGTTGAGTGCCTTGACCCCGGCGCGGGGCACGGCATACCTCCGGTGGCGCTAAGCGCCCGCTTCAGCGTTCGGTTCGGCGGCGGCCGCAAGCGCAACCTCCAGTTGCGCCTGCCACTGCGACCGGAATTCCTTGATCGCGGCGTTCAAGTGCTCGGCCGTGTCGTCGGCAAGCTGGCCGCTCTGCTCGATCGCGTGTAGCGCCCCCGCGTGCCGCTGCTCCAGAAACGCCAGAAACTCGGCCTCCCAGCGGCGCACCTCGGTCAACGGGACATCGTCGAGCGCGCCCTGGCTGCCCGCGTAAATGATCGCCACCTGCTTCTGGATGCTCATGGGCACGTATTGATCCTGCTTGAGGATCTCGACCATGCGCTCGCCGCGCGTGAGCTGGCGCTGTGTGGCCTTGTCGAGATCGCTGCCGAACTGCGCGAAGGCGGCCAACTCGCGATACTGCGCAAGGTCGAGGCGCAACGAGCCGGCCACCTTCTTCATGGCCTTCGTCTGGGCGTTGCCGCCCACGCGCGAGACCGAGATGCCCACATTCACAGCCGGCCGCACGCCGCTATAGAAGAGGTCGCCTTCCAGGAAGATCTGGCCGTCGGTGATCGAGATCACGTTGGTCGGGATATAGGCCGAGACGTCGCTGGCCTGGGTCTCGATGATCGGCAGGGCGGTGAGCGAGCCGCCGCCCTTCTCGTCCGACAGTTTCACCGCGCGCTCGAGGAGACGGCTGTGCAAGTAGAAGACGTCGCCCGGATACGCCTCACGGCCCGGCGGACGCCGCAAGAGGAGCGAGAGCTGGCGGTAGGCGTTGGCCTGTTTGGAGAGGTCGTCGTACACCACGAGGGTGTCTTTACCTTGCCACATCAGGTGCTCGGCCATCGTGCAACCCGTATAGGGCGCGATGTAGAGCATGGGCGCGGGCTCGCTGGCGCAGGCGCTGATGATCGTGGTGTACTCCATCGCGCCGTGTTTCTCGAGCGTCGCGCGGACGCCGGCCACGGTCGATTGCTTCTGGCCGATGGCCACGTAGAAGCAGTGCACGCCTTTGCCGCGCTGGTTGATGATCGTGTCGATCGCGATCGCGGTTTTGCCGGTCTGGCGGTCGCCGATGATCAACTCGCGCTGGCCGCGGCCGATCGGCGTCATCGAGTCGATGGCTTTCAGGCCGGTCAAGAGCGGCACTTTCACCGGCTGGCGGTCGATCACGCCGGGCGCTTTCACTTCGATGGGGCGCATCTCGTCGCTGGGTACCGGACCCTCGCCGTCGATCGGCTGCCCCACGGCGTTGAGCACGCGGCCGGTGACGGCCTCGCCGACCGGCACCGAGGCGATAGCGCCGGTGCGGGTGACCTGGTCGCCTTCCTTGATGTGCGTGTCGTCGCCGAAGATCGCCGCGCCGACGGAGTCCTCCTCCAGATTGAGCACGATACCCATGATGTCGCCGGGGAACTTGATCAGCTCGCCGGCTAGCACTTCCTGCAACCCGTAGATGCGCGCGATGCCGTCGCCGACTTGCAGGATCGTGCCGACACTCTCGAGCGCGAGGTCGCGTCCGTATTTATCCAGCTCCTGCGACAGGACAGAGCTGATTTCCTCGGGCCTCAGTTTCACAGGCGGAACTCCTTAGGACATTTTCAAGGGCGCGGCTTCGAGCGTCTCGCGCAAGCGCCGCAGCCCGGTGCGCAGGGTGCCGTCGAGGACGAAGTCGCCCATCGTCACGCAGACCCCGCCGAGCACCGACGAGTCCGTGTTCTTCTCCAGCACGATCCGCCGTCCGGTCAGGCCGGCGAGTTTCTCGACCAGGCGCGCTTCGAGATCCGCGGCCAGCGGCACTGCCGTGGTGACCGTAGCGCGCTGCAACCCTTTGTGATCCTCCACCAGCGCCGCGAACGCCGTTTGGATGTCGGCCAGCTGCTGGATGCGTCCCTTGTCGAGCAGCAGATCGAGGAATTGGATCAGCAGAGGTTCGACGCGTTCGCCGAGGACGCGGCCGAGCAGCGCCTTCTTCTGCGCCAGCGGCACCTGCGGGTTCTCCAGAAAAAGGGCGAACTCGGGGTGGCCGGCGATGACTTGCGCCAGACCTGCGTACGACTCGTCCAGCGCGTCGACCAGTTCCCTGGCCACAGCCACCGCGAGCAGGGCGCGGGCGTAACGTAGCGCCACCTTGCGGTCACGCATGGGGCCGCTCCCCGATGTCGTCGATGTACTGCAGGATCAGCTCGCGGTGCTTGGCCTCGTCGAGGCGCTCGCCGATCAGCTTCTCCGCGGCGCCGATCGCCAGGGCGACCACGTCGTCGCGGAGTTGCAGCTGGGCCTTCTGGCCCTCGATCTCGAGGTCCTGCAGGCCCTTGGCCTTGACCTGGTCCGCCTCGTTGCGCGCCTTGGCCACGATGCCGCCCGCCAGATCCTCGCCTCGCTTGACCGCTTCCTGGACCCGCTCGCGCTCGATGACCTTGATCTCGCTGAGCTTGGTCTCGAAGTCGCCCTTCAAGCCGGCGGCTTCCTGCAGCTCGGCCTCGGCGGCGCGGTAGTCCCGCTCGATCTTTTCGCGGCGTTGATCGATCAGATCGAGGATCGGACCCCAGGCAAACTTGCGCAGGATCCAGATCAGAACCCAGAAACCCGCCACTGTGGTCAGCAGCTGGGGTATGTTCGGAGCCATGTTCATGGGCTCGTTCCTTCGCGTTGCATCCGCGCGACCGGCGCTAGCTCTTGAGCACGAAGACCGTGACGAACGCGTAGATCGTCAGCGCTTCGATGAACGCGCTGCCGATGATCATCGCCGTCTGGATCTTGCCGATGGCCTCGGGCTGCCGGCCCATGGCGTTCATGGCTGCTTCGATGGCCTTGCTCAAACCCAGGGCCGAACCGAAGGCGGTGATGCTCAGGGCCAGAGCCAGAATGCCGTTGGTTTCCATGGTTCCTCCTTCAGGAAGCCTTGCGTGTGGCGGGCGGGCCCGCCGGCTCGTGTCGACCGGACCGCGTCCGGGCTCCTAGTGCGCCTCCTCGGCGTGGTCGTGAGGAAGCATCAGCGAAATGTAGATGGTCGACAGCAGCGTGAAGACCAGCGCCTGCACCGTGCTACCGATCAGCGCAATGGCGTAGAACGGGATCTGGAACGGTATGCCGGGCAGCCACGCGCCCAACGGGCCGGCGCCGAACATTTGCAGGAGATACTGCATGAACTGCACGCCGAGGATCACCATGACGGCGATCAGCGTGTCCTCGCCGAAGATGTTGCCGAAGAGCCGCAACGATAGCGACACCGGCTTGATCAGCTCGCCCATGACCTCGAGCGGGAAGATAAGGAGCGCGAAGATCCACTCGATCGCGCTTCTGGGCTGGCCCGCGAAGTGGTACAGATAGCCGCCGAGGCCGTTCTCGCGGA
Source organism: Candidatus Krumholzibacteriia bacterium (assembly GCA_028718575.1). GTDB lineage: Bacteria > Krumholzibacteriota > Krumholzibacteriia > LZORAL124-64-63 > LZORAL124-64-63 > Glo-17. The sequence continues at coordinate 13,796 of JAQULN010000007.1, forward strand.
TCCCGACGTACTGGACATAGAGAAACGTGCAGAGACCCAGGCCGAGCGTGGTGTTCACGAAGCTGGCGGTCGACGAATGCCCCAGCGGCACCAGGCCGAAGAGATTGTTGCAGTAGATGAACAGGAATAAGGTGCCGAGGTAAGGCGCGTAGCGGCGCGCCTGGTCGCCCAGGATCTCGCGGAACATGCCGTAGAGGCCGCCGACGAGCATTTCAGCGAAAACCTGTCTGCGTCCGGGGTCGCGGTCGCGCAGACCGCGGCCCACCGCGACGAAGAACCAACCGATGAGTGCGGCCACGATCAGCGAGAAGATGGGGTCGATCCAGTCGGCGAGACGGTACGCGGTATCCTTGCCCCAAACGTTGGCGATCAGCAGCTTGGCAATGTTTTCGAGGTGGTATTCGCTGTGGTCCGCTTGCTCGGCGTGCTCGTCGTGGCCGGCAGGGTCGCTCGCCGTCGCTGCCAACGCACCGCCGGCCGCCACAGCAAGGGCAAGGATCAGAATCGAAGCACAAACTCGAGCCGGCGCAATCCGCTGCTTGCGTGGGTCACGCGCAATCATCGTCACCTCGCCGGGGTGATTCCCGGACGGTCTCTGGCCGCGTGGTCAGGCCCGCCAGGACAAGAGCCGCCAGCATGATGGTCAGGCCCTGGGCCATGCCGACGACCGGAAACGGCGCCACAACTAACAACCAAACCGCCAGAACGTAAACACCCAACTTCAAGATCGACCAGATAAAAACCGCCCGCAGGTCGCGCGGCCGGTCGCGCGGCACCAGGGCCGCCATGATCAGCCCCTCCATGACCCGCAGATTCAACGCCGCCCAGACCGATCCGACCGCAACCCCAAGGCCGTGTTGCAGCGAGGCGATCAGCGCCACGACGACACCGACCGCGAACCCGCCGCCGAGGGTCCACCACTGCGTGCGTCTCAGCAAGCGCCGATCGGTCATGATTCTTTCGTCTCTTGCTGCAATAGCTTGTAGACCTGGCGCGCCGCCGCCGCCAGTCCGAAAAGCACGCCGCCGATCTCCAACCACGGCTCGCCGCCCCACCGTTGCTGTGCCTGGCGGCCCAGCCACCATCCCACGGCCGGACCGACGCCGAGCATGATGGGAATCGAAGTATACAGGCCGATCTCGCGCATGGCGCGCCGTGAGTCGCGGTTGGAGCGCGGGCGGGGCATGCTAGCGGACCTCGCCGAAAAACGCTTCATCGATACAAAAGGCCGCACGCACCTCGGGGCGAGGCGGTGCGGCCGTCATCCTAGCGGCAGCGTCCGTACCGTGCAAGACGAGACTTGGTCCCGCCGCGCGCCGGCGGCCCGAAGCCGCCGAATGGCACTATTTCTTGACCGCTTCGGGCGATGCCGGCTGCGGCTTGGCGGCAGGCGGCACCGGCGGCCCGGCGTGCGCCGGCGTGTCATTCGTCTTCTTGGCGCCCATCGAGCAATTGCCCTCGAAGAACACACCCTCATCGATGACCAGACGCTTGGTCTTGATGTCTCCTTCGAGGTGCGAACCACTCTGCAGCTCGATCTTATTCTCGGCCTCGATGTCGCCGAAGAACTGCCCGCCGATGATGGCGTTCTTGACTTTCACCGACGCGCGCACGACTCCGGTCTTGCCCACGACCAGACTCTCCGGCACGCCGATGTTGCCCTTGAACTCGCCCTCGATACGCAGGGTCCCGCGGACTTCGATGCTCCCCTCGAATTTGCAGCCTTGCGCGATGATCGACGTCTGGCCGGCGCTGACGGTGGTGTTTTCTGGCTCCTTGCCGAACATGTCGTCCTCCTCGGTCCCGTCTGTCGGGTCCGGTGAAACGTGCCGCGGACGATCCCTCGTCCCGTGAAGTTCAGGGCGGACGCCCTTGGCCGGTCGTTCTCAGGGCAGCGGCGGTTCCCCGCTCAGGAATTGCCGCGGATCGACGGCCATGCCATTGTGCCAGATCTCGAAATGCAAATGTGGGGCCGATGCCTGCCCGCTGGCTCCCATATAGGCGACGACTTGACCCCGCCGAACCTGCTCCCCGCGGGCTACGGCGGCATTGGCACAATGCCCGTACACGGTTAAGTAACCCAAACCGTGCTGGATTTCAACAAAGATCCCCAGAAAAGGATCCTCCGCGACCCTGGCCACGATCCCGTCGCCGGCGGCCAGGATCGGTGCACCCTGCGGTCCGGCGATATCCAGCCCGAGGTGCGGTCGCAGTCCCCGGGGCGTGTCGCCTTCGGTGAACTCGGAGGATACGAAACCCGCCGCGGGCCAGGTATCCGGCGGCGGCGTCAAGACCAGGGCCGCCAGGGCCTGCAGGTCGTCCCCGGCTGGCTCGACGAGCCCGCCGAGGCTGTCGCCGGCAGCGGGCTCGACGCCCAGGATGAGCAGCAACTGCTCTTGGAGCGAGCCCACGGTCGCCAGTTCCCCCTGGAGCTGGTCCAGGATTCTGAGCTCGGCCCGCGCCGCCGCGACCTCCTGCTCCAGGCGCGGAACCGTCGCCGCTCGGCGGAACAGATTGCCGTAGGTCAGCAGAACCCAGAGAATCAAGCCCGCCAGCAAGACCCCGAGCACGCCGAGCAACCAAACCATCCGGTGGCTGATCGTGAATTCGCGGACGCCTTGCTCTTCCTCGTTGATCAGGATGTTACGCGTATACCGTGTCATGCGTGCGGTTCCGTTTCGAGTGGCTGCGCCGAGGCCGCCGCCAGACCGAGGCCCGGTCGCGGGAAGGTCAACAGGAAGCGGGCCCCGCCGCCTTCGGCGCTGTCGAGTTCGATGCGGCCGCCGTGTTCATGCATGATCCTCGCGACGATGCTCAGGCCAAGCCCCGTGCCCTTGCCGTAATCCTTGGTGGTGAAGAAAGGCAGAAAGATCTGATCGCGCTGCTCCGGCGCGATCCCCGGCCCTGTATCGGCGACGCTGACCAGGACCTCGCCGGGATCGCTCGGACCCAGGCGGATCAGGATACGGCCGCCGGTCGGCATGGCGTCGACCGCGTTGACCAGCAGATTGAAGAAAACCTGCTCCAGCTCGTGGCGATTGCCCGTCACCTCGAGTTTTCCGTCGGCCTCGATCTCGACCTTGACGTCGGCGACGCGCAGGCTCTTTTCCATCAGATAGACCGTTTCGTGCACGACCTCGTCGAGCTGCACGAGCGATCGCTCCTGATTCTGCGGCCGCGCGAAATTCAAGAGACCTTTGATGATCTGACGGCACTGCTCGGTCTGCCGAATGATCCGCTCAATGTCTTCGACCTGATCTTCGGACAGGTTTGCGTCGGCGAGCATCTGGGCCGAAAGCAGGATCGAACCCAGCGGCGTGTTGAGTTGGTGCGCAATGCCGGCCGCGAGTTGGCCGATGCCCGCCAGTTTCTCCGTCTGGCTCATCTGTGTCTCAAGCTGCCATTCGCTCGTTACATCGCGCGCAATCACAACGAAGAGTCGCTCCGCCGGACTGGTCGTCCCCAGACCCGGCGGCAACGGCGACACGGTCAGCTTGAGCACGCCATCGGGCCGCTGGGCGCGCCGCCACGGGTACTCGACAGTCAGACTGCGGCCCGCGCGCTGCGCGTCGGCGATGGCGCGTTTTAGTTCGAGACCGAAGCAGAGCGGGATCTCGCCCAGAGGGGACCCGAGGACCGTGCGGCGGGCGGCGCCGAATACATGCTCCGCCATCTTATTCCATTCCTGGATGCGGCCCGCGCTGTCCAGCAAGAAGATCGCTTCGCCTGCGTGGTTGATGATCGACCGGTGCTTCTGTTCGCTGCGGCGAAGCCGCCGTTGATCGCTCTCGCGCGCCCGCAAGCTGAACCACGCGGCCCAGGCTGCTGACAACGTGAGCAAATGAAGCGCGCCGTTCGTGACAACCTGCGTGCGGAGCCGCGGTCCCGGCGCGCGCTCGCGGCTCGCCCGACCGAGCAGTTCCAAGAGGTTGATCGCCACAAGACCGGTCGATAAGACAATCAGCGCCACCAGGAGGAGACGCAGTCGCACAATCCGGGCTCTCCGCAGCTTCCTTTTCACCTGCCCGTCACGCTTTCAATCGAGGTCCACGACCACGCCCATCATGGCCAGCAGCCGCGAAAGGTCGCCGTCGTTGTAGTACGTCACGCAGATGCGACCG
>JAQULN010000008.1 GCA_028718575.1 Candidatus Krumholzibacteriia bacterium
CCGCCAAGGCGACCGCTCGGCGGTCTTTCTGCCCCAGATCGCGAGCGAACAGGGTTGGTCCCGCGAGGAAATGCTCGCTCATCTCTGCCGCAAAGCCGGTTTGCCAGCGGATGCCTGGCGCGAAGGCGCGCAGCTCTTGACCTTCCAGGCCGACGTTTTCGGCGAACCCGAGCCGCACTGACCCATGCGCACGCTGGTTGTGATCGGCGCGATCTCCCTGCTCGGCCAGGTCGTGTTGTTGCGCGAAATTACCGTGACGTGCTTCGGCAGCGAGTTGGTCTACTTGCTGGCGATGGGATTGTGGCTGCTGGGCTCGGCTGGCGGCGCGCTGCTGGGGCGGCAGGCCGTCTCTGGCGTCGGGCGCTCGGGTATCGATTCGCCATCGCGGCGCGTTGCGCCGCTGTTGTTGGCGGGCGCGGTGGTCCTGCCGCTGCTGCTGATTGCGGCCCGAGGCGCGCGGACCCTGCTGGGAGGCGTGCCGGGGGCATACCTCCCGTTCACCGGCCAACTGCTGGCGATGGCAATCGTGGTGCTGCCCTATGCCGTGCTGTGCGGTCTCTTGTTCCGGCGGGCCGCGCTAGTCGTCATGGCGCGCGATCGATCGCTGGCCGCAGCCTACGCGGCCGATTGCGGCGGCGCTCTGCTCGGCGGCGCGGTGAGCATGATCCTTCTGGCGACCGGATTCAGCAACCTGGCGGCGTGTCTGCTCTGCGCCCTGGCGGCGGCGGTGACGGCGGGACTGTTGGCGGCCGGAACCGAGCGCAGGCGGCGCAGCGCCGGCTTCGCGTTGACCGTCACGCTGGCCGTCTCACTGGCCGTCGCGCTGGCGGCCGGCGTGGCCGCGTCCGCACGGCTGGATCGGGCGCTGACGCGCTGGAATCATCCTCATCTGCTGGCCACCGTCGACACGCCGTACGGCCGCCTGACCGCGGCCGGGCGCGAGGGCCAGGTCGCGCTTTTCGTCAACGACGCCCTGGCTTACGAAAACCAGTGCACGTCGGCGGAAGTGTTCGTGCACGTGGCAGCGCTGCAGCGCGCCGCGCCGCGGCGGATCCTGGTGCTGGGGGGCGGCTGGGAAGACCTCCCACGCGAAGCCGCGCGCTACGGGCCCGATCGCCTGGTGCACGTGGAACACAACCGTGGCTTGCTGCAGCTGCAAACCGAGGTCGGCGTCGATGCCCCGGTCGACGCCAACACCATCGTCGCCGATCCGCGCCGCTATCTGCGCGAGGCCGGGATCTTCGACTTGATCCTCGTCGGCATGCCGGCGCCGGAATCGGGCCTGGACAATCGCTACTATACGCGGGAGTTCTTCGCCGCCTGCAAGGATCGGCTCGCCGCCCGCGGCGTGCTGTCGTTGCGCCTGGGGGGATCGGAGAATCTGTGGACCCCGGTGCTGACGCAGCGCAACGCGAGCGTGTACCGCGCGCTGCGGGCGGTCTTTTCCCACGTCGTGGTCTTGCCCGGGGCAACGAACGTCTTCCTGGCTTCGGCGACCGATCTCCCCGCGGGCGCGGACGTAGCCGGCAGGCTGGAAGACCGGCAGATCGGCGGCCGTTTCGAACTGCGGCAGGTGTCGCCCGCTTATGTCCGATATCTGTACGAGAACGACCGCTTCGCCCAGATCAACACGCTCCTGGCGGCCAGCGCCGCGCCGGCCAATACCGACGCCCGTCCCTCCTGCTACCGGCACACGCTGGTTCTCTGGCTGGCGAAGTTCTATCCGCGGCTCGGTTGGCAAGAGCAGGAGGAATCGGCGGCGCCATGGCGGCGGCCGTGGGTGTGGTTAGCGGTCGCGGTCTGGCTGGCGCTGACGTTCGTTCTGCGCGGGGGATCCACCGCCGGTCGCAGCCTGGCGGTTGGGGCGGCGGCCGCGGCGGGCATGGTCCTGGAGATGGTCCTGATCCTGTACTACCAGGTGCGCGTGGGAGCCTTGTTCCAGGACCTGGGGCTCTTGCTGACGCTGTTCATGCTGGGTCTGATGGTGGGCGCGGCCGGGATGCAGAGGCTGCGTTCGGCGGCGCAAACCTTCGGCCTGGGCCTTGCTCCTTGGCTGGCCCTGGCTTCGCTCGCGGGCGCGACCGCGATCCTGATCGCGCAGGCCGGTCCCGGTTCGTTGCCGATCGTGGGCCTGCTTTTGATCGGGACGGGCGCGGCCGTGGGCGGCGTCTTCGCGCAGATGAGTTGGAGCGACCGGCCCGAACGCCTGGTGGGACCCCTCTACGGCGCCGATCTGTTGGCTGGCGGCCTGGGGTCATTGGCCGCCGGCCTGTACTTGATCCCGGTCTGGGGTTTGAGCGGCACGGCCGCCGCGGCCGCGGTCGTGGCCGGGCTGGCCGCGGCGCCGCATGCGCTTCGGCGGCGCTGACCGCCTCTTATTCCTCGGTCCCTTGCTGCAGATGGAAGAGGTGGGCATAGAGCCCCCCGCGGGCGAGCAGTTCGTCTTGGCTGCCGTACTCCACCATGCGGCCCGCGTCGAGCACCAGGATGCGGTCGAGGTCGCGGACCAGCGACAGGCGATGAGCCACCACGATCGTTGTGCGGCCGGTCATCAGCTCGCGCAACGCGCGCCGGACGGCGTCCTCGCTGGCCGCGTCGAGGGCGCTCGTGGGCTCGTCGAGCACGAGCAGGTCGGGGTTGCGCAGGAACGCCCGCGCCAGGGCCAGCCGCTGCCGCTCGCCCCCGCTGAGGCGCACCCCGCGATCGCCCACGCGCGCGCCGAAACCCTCGGGCAACCGCTCGATGAACGATAGTGCCTGGGCCTGGGCCGCGGCCAGGCGCACGTCGTCGTCGCTCGCACGCTTCAGTCCGAAGCGGATGTTGTCGGCGATCGACGCATCATAGAGGACCGCGTCCTGCGGCACGTAGGCCATCCGCCGGCGCAGGGCGCGCAGGTCGTATTCGCGATAGGGCCGGCCGTCGAGCACGATGCGCCCCTGCTGCGGGTCGAAGAGCCGCAGCAATAGGCACGCGAGCGTGGTCTTGCCGGCGCCGCTGGGGCCGACCAGCGCCAGGCGCTCGCCGGGCGCGAGCGCGAACGAGATGTCGGCCACGGTCCACAGATCCTGCGCGTCGTCGCCGTAGCGGAAGCCCACCGATTCCACGCGTAGACCCGAGTCGGCGGCAGCGACGGCGGCGCCGGCGTCAGGTGCGATCGCCGGCGCGACCGGCGCTCCACCGAGCGCGACCGCTTCGGGCGGCGAGCGGAACACATCGTCGAGCCGGCCCGCGGCCGCGGCAGCGCCTTGGGCCGACGCATACAAGCCCGTCAAGGCGCCCAACGGCGACGCGACGCGGAACGCCAGCAACATGAACGTCACCAGCTCGCCGTAGGTCGCGCCGCCCTTGCTGGTCAGATAGAAGCCGTAGACCACGGTCGTAATCAGGCAGATCCACATCAGGATCTGCGCGCCCGATTCTAGCGCCGACGACAGCAGGGCGCGTTTGAGCCCGGCGTCCAGGAATCCCTCCAGCCGCTCCCCGAACCGCTCCTGCTCGTGCTCCTGACTGCCGAAGACCTTGATCGCGCGGATCGCGCCGGCCACTTCCTGCACATGGTTGCTGAGCTCGCCGAGGTCCTTGTACATGCGGCGCGCGAGGCGGCGTAGACGCCGGCCCGACAGCGATACGAGGATGACGGTGCTCGGCACGAGCAACACCACGATGACCGTGAGCTGCACGTTGACCCGCAGCATGAGCCAGAGCGCGCCGCCGAAGGTCACCACCGAGCGGATGAGCGACACGACGCCGTTGGTCAAGAGATACTGGATGCTGCCCACGTCGCTGGTCATCCGGCTGGAGAGGTCGCCGGCCTTCTGGTGGGTGAAGAACAGACTCGGCAGGTCGAGCAGATGGGCGAACAGCCGCTGCCGCAGGCGGGTCACCGTCACCAGACCCAGCCGGTTGCTGAGGTACTGGTAGAAGAAACTGCCGGCGAGCTGCACCACGAGCAGCAGCCCCAGCCACACCAGCGGACCGCGCCCCGCCGGCGGGCCGCCTGCCGAGAGCAGATCGACGAACCGGCCGGCCTGCAGCGGGATCACCAGGCTCACCGCCGTGCTCATGAGCATCAGCAGGACAACCGCGGCCAGGTTCAGTTCCTGGCCGCGCAAGAGCGAAGTATACGGCTTGAGCGTGGACCACGTGGAGCGAATCACGGTCGCACCGCCCCCGGGCCGGCAGCCGCGGTCATCGCCGCCGCCGGGACTTGCCGGTCAGCGAACCCAGCAGCCACGACAGGAGACTCATCAGGATGGCGCCGACGAACGCCGCGCCGAAGCTCGCCACCGAGAACCCCGGCACCAGCACCGACGCGAGCGCGAACAGCACGGCGTTGAGCACCAGGTAGAACAACCCGAGCGTGAGCACGGTCAGCGGCAGGGTCAACAACACCAGAACCGGCCGCAGGATGGCGTTCAAGAAGCCCAGCACCAGGGCGGCCACCAGCAGCGCGCCGGGCGAACTCACGTCCACGCCCGGCAGCAGGTAAGCCGTCAGGGCCAGGGCGGCGGTCAGGATCAACCAGTGCAGCAAGAACGAATGCATCGACACACCTGTTTCCGCGCCGCCGCCGCTCGCGCGCCCTACTCGACGTGCAAGGTCACCGCGATCAGGATATCGGACGGCTGCAGGCAGATCTTGCTGTCACAGGCCTGCGCGGTCAAGACCAAGGGCAAGTCGACCTTGCCTGCGGCCTGGTCGGGCAGCTTGGCCGTGACCTTGATGTCGACCCGGTCGTACAGCATCGACACCTTTTCGCCCATGAACTCGCCCTCTTTGCCGGGCGGGAACGCCGCCTGATAGGCGGCGAGGTCGGCGCTCTCGCCGGGCACCAGGTCGATGCCGATGTAGAAGGCTTCCGCGTCGTGGGCGTAGCTGTGGTCGTAGAGGTGCCACGTCGGCGCGATGTCGACCCGCACCGTGAACGTCACCTCGCCGCCGGCCGCGGCCGTAATCTTGGCCGGCGAGACCGAGGTCGTCACCACATCGGCCGAGACGCGGGGCGGCTTGGATGCGGGGGCGGCGGGGTCGACGGCCGTGGGATCGGCGGCGGCCGCCGACGTTGCTGCGACAACGACAACTAATGCCGCCGCGACGACGGCGGCGGCGAAAAGAGCAACGGGCATCAAACGCATCGCGAGGACTCCTTGCCGGTTCATGGGTTCTCCGCGTCCAGCTCCCGCAGGAGACTGTCGGCGGTGCTGCGGATGACCCGCACCAGACGCTCGATATGTTCGCGGCGCATGCGCCGATTTTCGACATTCACGCGCAGGGCCACCCGGTCCCGCAAGATGGTATAACTGAACCAGGCGTCGCCCTCGCGTTCGACCCGCTCCTGGAGCTGCCGGTTCAGCCGGTCGGTCTGCTCGGCATTGAACCGCGGCCGGCCGCCCGCGTTCCGGGGCACCCAGCGGAAATTGCAGACGCCGAGGGTGTTGGGGCCGAGCAACTCGAAATCCGGCTCGCGGCGCAGGTAGCCGGCCAGCACCTTGGCCAGGTAGATGTCGTTTTCGATCCAGGCGGCGAACTGGGCCCGCCCCACCAGCTTGAGCGCCAGCCACAGCTTCAGCCCGTTGAAGCGGCGGCTGCCCGCCACCCCGTACTGGAAGAAGTTGACCTTGTCGCCCATGTGAAAGCCGCGCGGGTCGGGCGCCATGCGGCGGCCGAACTCGTCGTACTCCTCGGCCTCGCCGTCGGCGCCGGCCTGCACCTTCTGCATGTAGTATTCCGGGTGCACCAGGAAGCTCTGCCGCAGGAAATCTCCCTCGCGCACCAGGATGCCGCCCGCGGAGAACGGCATATAGAACCATTTGTGCGGGTCGACCGTGATCGAGTCGGCCTGTTCGATGCCCTGCAGCATGGGCCGGAAGCGGTCCGAGAGGACGACCGCGCCGCCGTAGGCGGCATCCACGTGGTACCAGCAGTCGTGGCGGCGGGCGATATGGGCCAGCTCGGCCAGCTTGTCGATGCTGCCGGTGTTGGTGGTGCCGGCGATGCCGATCACGCAGCAAGGCTTGAGCCCGGCGGCGAGGTCGGCCGCGATTGCGCCCTCGAGCGCGGCGAGGTCGATGCGGAAGAGGTCGTCGACTGGCAGCTTGCGCAGTTGGCCGCGGCCCAGGCCCAGCAAATCGACCGCCTTGATGAAGCTGTAGTGGCCCTGGTCGGACATGTAGAACGTGAGGCGGGCCATCTCCGGCCCGGGCGGTTCGTTGTTGTCGAGCTGCGAGAGATGGCGGCCGAGGGTGCGGTTGATCGCAAGCTTGAGGCCGGTGATGTTGGCCAGCGAGCCGCCGTCGATCAAGGTGCCGAAGCTGGTTTCCGGCAGCCCGAAACGGTCGCACAGCCAGCGGATCACCCGCTTCTCGATGGCCGTGCCGGCGGGCGCGTGGCGCCAGCTTGCGACGTTCTGGTTCATCGCCGAAACCAGCAGCTCGGCCAGCACCCCGACCGGCAACGGCGCCGGGTTCATCATGCCGAAGTAGCGCCGGCTGCCGATCGCCATGGTGTTCGGGAAGACCTTGCTGCGGCACTCCTGCACCAGATCAGCCAGGCTGCCGCCGCGTTCGGGCAGCGGTTCGGCGAAGAGGTCGTCCAGACCCATGGGCGAGACGGGGCCGTACACGCGACGGCCTTCGAGGCCCTTGAAGTAGTCGAGGGCCAGGTCGACGAACGCGTAGCCGGCCTCGCGCAGCGCGTCGATGCCGTCATCCAGGGCGTCCGCTTCGAGCGGCGCGGCGCCCAGATCGGCGCGCGGTACGTCGGCGCGCGCGAGGTCCGCGCGCGCGGCGTCCGTCTGGCGCGCGTCCAACTCGTGCGCGCGATGGTCTGGACGCTGCGGGTTGCTCATGCCGACTCCTTGCGGCGGTCCGTCGCCAGATCGAATATGCCGGCGGCGATGTCCTCGAGCACGGCCGCGGCACCGCTCTGGGCGACAGGGTCGGCCGGACGGTCGGCGGCCGCCTGCACCTCGGTCGGCCCGCCGCGCATGGCCACCGAGACGCCGGCCACCGCGAACATGTCCAGGTCGTTGAAGTTGTCGCCGATGGCGACGATGTCCCGCGGCGCGATCCCGAACCTATCGGCCAGGATCTGCACGCCCGCGCCCTTGCTGCAGGCTGGGTGATAGACCTCGGCCCAGAAGTAACGCTGCTGCCCCAGCAGCGACCGCGTGTTGATCACCCGCACCCTGTCGGGCAGCTCGCGCCGCAGGACGTCTGTCAACGGCCGGATCACCGACTCGAGGTCGATGGTGCCCACCTCGAGCGCGGCCGCGGGCAACACGTCGAGCAGGTCGTCGTGGCCCTCCAGTCCGCCCACGTGCAAGCGGCGGTGCTCCAGGTAGTCGCGCAGCACGTCGTTGGTCGCGCTGTTTTCGTAGAGCAGAACCTCGCTGTCGTCCTCGGTCGTGTAGACCATCGGCACCGCGTCATGCTCGCGGAACAGCTCGACCAGGCGCCGCAGCACGGGCTGGGCGAGCGTGTGAAAGCTGAGCTGGCCGCGGCCCGCGCCGCCGTCGACGATCGCGCCGTTCAGTAGCACCAGCGGCAGATCGTCCGGCTGCCAGCCGCTGCGTTCGAGCAGGCGGGCGACCGAGCGGCGATTGCGGCCCGTGCATATCGCCACCACGTGGCCGGCGGCGCGCGCCGCGTCGAGCGCGGCGATCTCGCGCGGGCGCAGTCGGCTCTCGGTTTCGGTGTCGAGCAACGTGCCGTCCATGTCGACCGCGATCAGCAGGCGCGCCGCAGCCCGCGAGGCGGGGGTTCTATCGTGGCTCTGGTCGCGCATGCGTTCCATCCGTTGCGTCCGTTGCATCCGTTGCGTCTTGATCGACTCGCGCCGGCCTCAGCCGACGATGCGAAACGCGTCGAACTGCCCGGTTGCCTGTTGCCACTGGTGCCGGCAGTCTTCCACGCGGGCGTGGTCCGGTCCCCGCCGCATCCAGGCCAACAGAGCCTCGAGCTGCCGGCGCGGTCCCTCGGCCACCAGGCGGACCGACCCGTCCGGCTGATTGCGCACCCAACCGACGAGGTCCAGCTCGCCGGCGACCCGCTGCGTGTGCCAGCGAAAGGCCACACCTTGCACGCGGCCGCTCACCGTGACGTCGAGGCGCTCGCTGATAGGCTCCATGACGGGATCCAACATAGGATCCGACGGCGGCCGGGGCCAGCGGCAAACTGGGCGAGGGCCGCTGCGGCGCCGCGTCAGCGCTGGAAGGCGTCCCAGAGCACTCGGTGGTCGAAATCCGGCGGCCGGGTCCAGGTGCGGCCATAGCGGCTCATCGCGAGCGACAGCGGCCGGCCGTTGTTCTCGACCTTACCGGTGCGGAAATCAAGCTCGCCGAAGATCCGCCGCCCGGTGCGGCCGAAGCTGTTGCCGACACCGACGACGTCGGCGCCGACCCGACCAACGATAAAGCCCTCCGTCGCTGCATCGTCGAGATTCTTGCCCAGCAAGCTGTCGAGCCAGGCGTCCACGTCGAGGATGATCCAGCCTGCTGCGAGTTGGAAAATGGTCATCCCGCTGATTGTGAACTCGTAATCTTGATCATCGACTGTCAAGTTCAGCTCCCGCTCGCCCAACCGCCACTCGCGTAGGACCAACGGCCCGTCGAAGCTCAGCGTGCCCGGACGGTACCCCAGGATGCTGTACGGCATGGGCAGGTCGAGGCGCGGCGGCTGCAGGCGGATCACCCAGCGCCGCGCGCAATCCACCCCGCGCCTACGCTCGACCTCACCCGCGGGAACGGCCTCGCGCGCCAGGCTCTCCAGGCACGTCGCGAGGGGAAAGACCGACGGCTGCCCCCACGCGTCGGCGAAGGCCAGTAAATCGGCGGGCGTCCACGTACCCAGGCTGTCCCGGTCGGTCATGATGAAGAAGAAGGCGAAGAACGGCTCGTGGACCTGATCGCGCAGTCGGGTCATGTCCGGGATCAGGCCGTAGCCGTCGCCGTCGCCTACCCCGGCCGCAAGCGCGCTGGCGCTGGCGACCAGCCACGCGGCGGCCAGCAGCCCGACCAACCGGCGGCGCGATCCCTCGCGCATGGTCAATGGACCACCCTGAGGTCGTCGAACCAGGCGGCCTCGTCGTCGCGCCGGCACGCGAAGATGCGGCTTTCGAGGACGGGGTCTTTCGCGCGATGATAGCGCAGCCAGATGCGCTTCGCGTCGATCCCCAGGACCTCGATCTTGCCGGTGGTGTGGCTCATGGAGTATCGCACGCGCCTCGACAGGCCGGAGCAACGCCGCCGCGCGGTGTCGAACAGGCGCCAGCCCTCGACCAGCGGCACCTCGTAGGCGCGGTTGCCGGCGGTCGGGCGTCCCTGGAACAGGTAGTACTGCGGCGCGCCCAGCTCGGTCATGGTCTGGAACAGCTCGGCCAGCACATCGGCGTCGTCGTTGACGCCGCGGATCAGCGGGCACTGGTTCACGACGTGCCCGCCCGCCTGCTGCACCGCGAGGATGCCCGCGCGCGCGGCCGGGGTCAGCTCGCGCGGATGATCGAAGTGCGCCATCAAGTACACCGCGGTGCCCCGCTCGACGATGCCCGCGATCAGATCGAGCAGCGCCGGGTCGTCCAGGATCCGGAACGGATAGAACGCCGGTACCTTCGACCCCATCCGCAGCGTGCGGACGTGCGGCATGGCGGCGAAACGTTTCATGACCGGGCCCAAGCGGCGCGTGCGCAGCACCAGCGGATCGCCCCCGGTCAACAGAACATCGGTGATCTCCCGGTGGCGCGCAACATAGTCGAATGCCGGTTCGAAATCGCGCGCTGCTTCCTCGTTGTGGCGCATGAACAGGCGCTTGCGAAAGCAGTAGCGGCAGTACGCGGCGCAGGTGCCCGCGGTCAAGACCAGCGCGGTGTCGCGGTACTTGTGCTGGACGCCGCGGACCACGGTGTTGGCCGCCTCGTCGCTCGCGTCGAGCCGGCCTCCTTCGCCGAGTTCGGCCAGGTCGGGGATGATCAGGCGGCGGATGGGATCCTCGGGGTCGTTCCAGTCGATCAGGTCGAGATAGTAGTCGTTGGCCCGGAACGCGTAGCGGCTGGCCACGGCGTCGAGCTGCGCGGCCTCGTCCTCGGGCAGGCCGGCGATCTCGGCGAGGCGGCGGACCTGGCTGGCCGCGAGCGACTTGGGCAGGCCGGCCATCGCCATATCTGGTTGCTGTTCTTGATGATAACGAAACGGGGCCATGAGCCGGACCTCCTTTCGCGGCGGGTTGCGGGTTGAGCAGATCCGAGGGACCTTATCCCGGATTATTCGTGCTTCCTCGTCACGGTCGTTCATGAACAATCCGGGTTAGGCGGCACACTCGTTAAGATACGAACAACCTCCGGGGGCGGCCACCTCGACCCGGGTCGACCCCGGTCGATCCGGGTCCACCCGGCTGAAACGCCCCTTCGCCAAGTCGGCGCTTTTCTTGTACACTCCCTGTCAACGAAGAAAGGACCCGACCATGCCCAGCAAGCCTCTGCGCATCGCCGTGATCGGCGCCGGACACCTCGGCCGCTGGCACGCCCAGCAGCTCGCCGGCCTCGATGGTATCGAGCTGGCGGCGATCTGCGACCCCGATCCAGCCCGCAAGACGCTGGCCGACCTCTACGGCTGCCCTTGGTACGACAACCACGAATCCCTGCCGCTCGGCGACGTGGACGGCGTGACGATCGCCGCTCCGACGACGCTGCATCACCGCCTGGCTACCTATTTCCTGGAGCGCAAGCTGCCCTGTCTGGTCGAGAAGCCGCTCGCGGCGACCGCCGCGGAGGCGCTCGCGCTGTGCGAACTGGCCGAGAAGCAGCAGACGCTGCTGCAGGTCGGGCACATCGAGCGGTTCAATCCGGCCTTGCGCGCGGTGACACGGCGCATCAAGGACCCGCGCTTTCTCGAGGCCGTGCGCGTGGCGCCCTATCCCTTCCGCGCCACCGACGTGGGCGTGGTCCTGGACCTGATGATCCACGACCTGGAGATCATCCTGGCGCTGGTGCGCGAGGAGATCACCGAGGTGCGGGCCTGGGCGACCGCGGTCTTCTCCACCTCAGAGGACCTCGCCGCCGCCTGGATCGAGTTCAAGAACGGCGCCTGCGCCCAGCTCAAAGCCGTGCGTACGGCGTTGCGTTCGGAGCGCCGCTTGCGCGTCTACCAGGCCGACGCGTTCATCGAGGTCGATTTCGTGGAGCGCGTCGCCACGGTGACCCGCCGGGACCCGCGTCTGGAGACCGGCGAGATCAAGCCGTCGGAGCTGACGCCCGAGGACCTCGGCGGCCTGTCGCCGCTCGACTTCGTGCAGAACCGGCTGGTCTCGATCGAGAAACCGCCGGTCGACCCGGACGCCAACCCGCTTCGGGACGAGCTGGCGGCATTCGCCCGCTGCATCCGCGAGGGCGCGGTGCCGCAAGTGAGCGGCCGCGACGGCCTACGCGCGATGCAGGCCGCGGAGATGGTGCGCAAGGCAGCGGGGCTCCAGTAGCGGCGCGAGCGGGCGGGATTGCGGCGGCGGGGTTGGGTTCGCGCGTCCCAGGCGCGCGGCGCTACTTACGGAACAACCCCTTCACCTCGCTCCAAGACCGCGCCTCGGTCCGTACCGGGCTGTCCGCCATCGGCTCGAACAGCACGTAGATCCAGACGTTCGGATTGTCGTAGCCGTCGTAGATCCACCGCGAGATCTCCTCGGGGTCGGTCGTGCCCCAGTAGTTGTTCCTCAGGTCGACGTAGTAGGGTCCGTAGGGAAACCAATCCGAGGTCTTGAAGTAGTAGCTGTCGTCCGTTTGGCGGCGGAAGAAATAGTTGTTGTATACTGACTGCATATCACAAGGCACGCCGATATATCCGACATTTGCACATTCGGATATCGAGACGTCGTGCATCGTCATATGTTGAGCTCCGACCATTCCTATCCCGCCGCCGCAGCTTTCTATGACATTGTTACGAAAGGTCGTAATGCCGGCGCCGTCGACGACTAGCGCGTAGCTCAGCAAATTCGAAAAGTAGCAGTTTTCGACCACGCCCCCGGCGGAGAAAACGAACTGCACTCCATTCCTACCCCAATTCTGACCAGTAAAACGGCAAGCTGAAACGCGGACGTTCGTCGAACCCGCGCGATCCAACATGATGCCGCCACGGTAGTCGTGAAATATAGAATCGCGGATCTCCGCCACGGGCGCGCGGCAACTAATTGCGAACTCCGAACCGGACACTTGTGGGCTGCGCAAGAACTCGCAACTCGCGACGTCAACACTCTGCACAGAACCTGTGTAGAGAAAGCCCCACAAGCACCGCTCGACCACGACGCCGGCTGTCTCGACGCGGCTGTTTAGCGCATAGACCGCGCGGTAATTCAGATTTTGCAGCCGGAGATTTTCGATGCGAATCGTTCCCTCGCCTGCTGTCAATAGGAATCCAAATTGCCCGCGGCCGTTGATGAACTCCAGCGGCCCGATGACCGTCGCCTCGGCGCCCGCGCCGATGAACGTCAGGCTCTTCGCGCCATCCACCCGCACGTACAGCTTGCCGATGCCGTCCGGGTCCTGCCCCCAGCCCCATTCCGACTGGAACTCCGTGTAATGCCCCGGACCGATCTCGATCACGTCGCCGTCCGCGGCGGCGTCCACCGCGTCCTGGATCACCGTGAAGTCGCCGCTGCCGTCCTGCGCCACGGTCCACGTCCGGCCGCCGGCCACGCCCGCGCCGGCCGCGGCCAGCGCCAACGCCACCGCCGCAACCACGCCGCACTTCGCTCCCGCTTGCCTCACGGCAACACCGCCCTTGCTCGCCGCCGCGCCGCCGCTGCCGCAACAGACGACTACCCTCGCACGACGACTCGGCCCACGAACCTACCGCGGTTGCCTGAACAACTCCTTCACCTCGCTCCAAGACCGCGCCTCGGTACTTACCGGGCTGTCCGCCATCGGCTCGAACAGCACGTAGATCCAGACGTTCGGATTGTCGTAGCCGTCGTAGATCCACCGCGAGATCTCCTCGGGGTCGGTCGTGCCCCAGTAGTTGTTCCTCAGGTCGACGTAGTAGGGTCCGTAGGGAAACCAATCCGAGGTCTTGAAGTAATAGCTGTCGTTCGTTTGGCGGCGGAAGAAATAGTTATTGTGGATCGAGTGCGCTTGCGGGGGGGCCGCGATGTATCCGACCCATCGGCAATCGGCGATCGTGTTATCGTGCATCGTCAAGCTCTGCACGCCATCGAACCCGATACCGGCGCCGCCTCCCCGCTCGATCGTGTTATGCCGAAACGTTACAACTCCCGCTCCACCAAGGTAGAATACATAGTTCCGTAGATCCACGAAATGGCAGTACTCGACCACCCCGCCGGCCGAAAAAGAAAACTGCACGCCCGCGATCCCGACGCCGGCGCCGTCGAACATGCATCCCGTGATCAGCACATCCGTCGAGCCCGCCCGGGACATGTCGATCCCCGTGTAGTATCCTATGAATCGCGAATCCCTGACCTCCGCCACGGGCGCGCGGCACAGGACCGCAGTCTCTGTGCCGGTGTACTGCGGAGCATTCAGAAAAGTGCAGTTCGCGATCGACATGCTCTGTACCGTGTTACGGCATTGGACACCATCGGAACAATACTCGACGACCACACCGTCGCACTCCAACCGGTGATTCCTGGCGTTTACCCCTTTGTAATTGAGGTTCTGCAGCCGGAGGTTCTCGATGCGGAGCGTTCCGGACCCCGCGGTGCACGCGAAGCCGATCTGGCCGCGGCCCCACACGTATTCCAGCGGCCCGATGACCGTCGCCTCGGCGCCCGCGCCGATGAACGTCAGGCTCTTCGCGCCATCCACCCGCACGTACAGCTTGCCGATGCCGTCCGGATCCTGCCCCCAGCCCCATTCCGACTGGAACTCCGTGTAATGCCCCGGACCGATCTCGATCACGTCGCCGTCCGCAGCAGCGTCCACCGCGTCCTGGATCACCGTGAAGTCGCCGCTGCCGTCCTGCGCCACCGTCCACGTCCGGCCACCGGCCACGCCCGCGCCGGCCGCGGCCAGCGCCAACGCCAGTGCCAAGGCCACCCCTCGCTTCGCTCCCGCGTGCCTCAAGGCAACACCGCCCTTCCTCGCCGCCGCCTCGCCGCTGCCGCCGGCCTCGCCGCTACCGCACCAGCGCCAGCTTGCGCACTAGTTCCTCGCCGCCGAACCGCAGGCGTACCATGTAGACGCCGCTCGCCACCGCCCGGCCCCGGTCGTCGTCCCCCACCCACGACACCTCGTGCCGGCCGGCGGCCAGCAGTCCATCGACCAGCCGCGCCACGCGGCGGCCGCGCACGTCGTATACCGCCAGCTCGACCCGCGCCGCCTGCGGCAGGTCGAACACCACGCTCACCCGCGGGTTGAACGGGTTCGGACCCGCGTCCAGGTACGGCCGCGCCACCGGCAGGTCGCCGCCGCCTGCCGCGCCTGCTTCACCGAGGCTCTTGACCAGCATCCCAGGCGCCAGCGGCACCAACAACGGCCGCGCCGCGAGACCGGCGCGCCGGTGCAAGCGAACCCACTGTTGACCGTCGCGGCTCATCCAACCCGCAGCCCCGGCGGCCCCGTCGCAATAACCGAAACCAGGGCCACCGCACGAGCCGATTCCCTCGAACGCCGCCGCGCTAGGTAACTCGAACACCGCGTAAACCCCGCCCAACACCGCGCCGATCGGCTCGCTGAACGCCACGCTGCCCCACGCGCTAACCGGGCCGCCGATCTCCTGCGCCACGATCGTCATGTCCCCCACGTCCCCAGGCCCGTCCCAGTAACCCGTGCCCACGCGGACGGCTGGATACATGACCAGATCGTCATTATTATACCACAAAATCCCCTGCAATGCGTACGATTGCGGATAATCCACCCGCACTGCGACGTACGCCGCTCCAGCATCCTCCCGAAATCCTACAACCCCTTGCACCGCCGGCAGATCCGGCGGCAGTTCCGCCGGACGCGCCGGCATCGCAGCCAGCGCCAGGATAATCGCCGCCGCCACCCCTGCGCGATCGCGCCGCCTCTGTCTCATCGCGCTCCCTCCTTGCTTCACTGTGACTGTAAGCAGAACTCGAACTGGAACCTCCCCGTCGGCGCCGCCGGCACATGGCTGACCGTGTTGGCTCCCAACGTGCTTTCGATCCCCGTCACGCGATACCAGCAGCCAGGCAGGCAGCTGCGGCCCACCCAGCGCACCTCGTGCCGGAACGTCCCGGTCGCCGCCTGATGCGTGATCCGCGCCGTGACCGCGCCGTCGCCGCCGGCCTGCAGCGTCACCGGCATCGCCTCGCAAGGCGCCCCGCTGACCGCCGCCAGATGGACCTTGTCCTTGCCCGGTTGCGTCCAATGGTCGGTCGTCCAGGTGAACACGAAGTCGTAGGTTTTGTAGTGCGGGTCGTACTCGATCACCTTGGTCAAGCTGTCCCCGTTGATCGTAAACGCCGAGCTCTCCGTGATCGTGTGCACGGTCCCGGCCGCCAGCGGCGTCTTGACCTCCAACCGCCGATCCGGCCAGCGGATCCGCGCCGTGACCGCGCCGTCGTCATCACTCAGCCCGAACACCAGGTCGCGCGACCGCTGGTGCGGGCTGCCGCCGCCGTCGACCGTCCGTGTCCCGAGCGGTTCGCCGGTCGCCGTCGTCAGCGCGACCGTCGCCCCCAACGGCGGCATCCCGCTGGCCGTCGCCAGCCGCAGGCCGATCCAGTTGCCGGAAGGCATTTCCGATCCGTCCGGCCGCACGCTCTTGAGCAGCGTGCCCGCGCTGGCATCCGCATTGCCAACGAACAGGTCCAGATCGCCGTCGCGGTTGAAATCGCCCGCCAGCAACGCGCTCGGACGCCGTTCGCCAGGGTCGGCCGGCCGCAGCCCGACCTCCCGCGACACGTCGTGGAAACCCGCCGCCCAACCGCCCAGGTACTGCTGATTCGCCAGGAGCAACGGCGGCTCTCCCGTCGCCGCATACAGCAGCACGTCCGTCCAGCCGTCCAAGTCGTAGTCGAGGGGATAG
The DNA here is from genome assembly GCA_028718575.1 of Candidatus Krumholzibacteriia bacterium. Classification (GTDB taxonomy): domain Bacteria; phylum Krumholzibacteriota; class Krumholzibacteriia; order LZORAL124-64-63; family LZORAL124-64-63; genus Glo-17. The sequence continues at coordinate 15,989 of JAQULN010000008.1, forward strand.
CCCGCCGTGAACGCCTGGCCAAAGGTCGGCAACTCCTGCCAGCGGACGATCGCGCCGGCCTCGGTGTAGCCGATGGCCGCCACCATGGCGCCCCACACGCCGCTGCCGCGGCGGTACACCACCAACAGGTCGAGCTGGTTGTCGCGATCGAAATCGGCCCACTGCAGCGACAACACCAGGCCCGCCGGCACTCCCTCCATCACCGGCGTTAACGCGAATCCGTCCAGCGTCTCGCGGGCCAGCAGGATCGCGTCGCCGTGCGCGAGCGCCGCCGTCAAGTCGCCGCTGTCGTCGACCGCCGCCCAGGCGATCCGCGACGTCGACCCGGCCAGCGCCAGCACGTCTGGCACCGCCGCGAACGTCCCCGTCTGTGGGTCGTACCGCAGTACTACATCGTCGTCGGGTACATGCGATACCGTGCTGCGGCCAAGGTGCAACTCCAGATAGCCGTCCCGATCGAGGTCGACCCACGCGGCGCAGGCCACGTTCGACAACCAATGCCTCGCAACCCCCGCGAACGCCGCGTCCGTCACCAGTGCGAAAACGTCGGCGCCCTGCCGGTACAACTGCGAAGACCCCTGCCCCGGCTGGCAGGCGAAGAAGTCGTCCCGGCCGTCATAGTCATAGTCCGCCACCGCGAGCGAGCCGAGGTCGGTGGAAAGGTATGGTGAATCGAAGTATGATGTTGTTACGCCAGAAAAATACAATTCGCCGCCGGGCTGTGAGATATTCTGGAGTAATGCCGCTCTGTCTGGGATCTGTCCGGAGGAGATGCCGACCAGCACCGCGTCGTCCACAATTGGCGCCTGGCCCAGCTTGATGTTGACCACTCCCCCCGGTGCGCCGACGAAGGGCGGGTTGGTCGCGTAGTCCTCGAACGCCTCCGCCGTGACGTCCACGTACTTCGCGCCCAGCGCGTAGATCACGAAGTCTCCCGCCGACTCGCTCTCCGCGTACACCGGATCGGCCTGCGGATCCCCAGGATACACCGCGTGGAACCCCAATTTGAGCCGCACCTGATCGCTGACCGGCGACTCAGGCACCGTCCACAGGTAGGTGTTGACGCCGCCTTCCAGTACATAGGCGATATCCTGGGCGGCCAGCGCGTACGTGCCGCCCGAGTCGTACGACACGAACAGGTCCACGCGGACGATCTGCACCTCTGGGTAACCCGCCCAGTAGTCGGTCCATCGCACCGCGTACGTCTCACCGCCCGCGTATCGCTGTCCGCCCGCCGGCGCCACGATCGTCTCCCGCGGGATCGGCCGGCCCGCGACCGTGATCGTGCCGGGATATTCATAGCGACCGTTGAAACTGGTCAGCGAGTTGGGGTACTCCAGGCGCAGCCGCCCATTGCTCGTGTAGTGGTGCGGGCTGAACTGCTCCCAGCCCAGCGGCAGGACCATGTTGCCGCCGCCCTGAGGAATCACGTACGGCGCGCTCGCGATCTGCTCCCAACTGTGTTCGCCGCCGCCGTGCAGGCTGTACCACACGGCGACCGCCTCGATGATGTTGCAGTCCGGCAGCCAGCTCGGGCAGTCCGCCTGATAGAAATAGTTGTCCAGCGTGAAGGCGATCGGCTGCCCCTCGACGAACGCCAACGGGCCGCTCGGGCTCAGCACCTTCTCGTGCGGCGCCGCTAAAACGTCCACCGACACCTGGTCCGGCGGCGCGAGCGTCATCAGGAGCGTGAGCGAGAGCGGCACGCTCTGCCGCGCCAGCCGCCCGGCACCCTCGCTGCCGAATGTGCTCGGATTGGTGCGGTACGAGAACTCGGTGATGCCGCCCATGGCGACCTGAAAGAAATCCGTCTCGTGGCCGCGGTAATATTTTGCGAAATGTTCGTCTCCGAGCGGATACGA